>CAZALJ010000273.1:0-3588 GCA_964485715.1 uncultured archaeon | reverse complement strand
GATCTTTAGATTGTTGATCGCAGGATCGACCATTTATCATGATTGGTTTTGGTATCCATTACTTGGGAAAAGAAAAATAAAGAAGTTTCAAAAAACTGAATGGGGTAAACTATTCGATAGTTACGAATACGGAGAGAAAGAAGAATATCCAAAGATTAAAGATTGGAATAGGTATTAAAGTTAGAAATTGATATTGAATTGTTGAATAATAATAATCTTTAAGAAATCCTCCAAAATTATCATTTCATTTCTTTATTATGGAACGTTTTTATATAAAATCTAAACCTAGATAGTTACCCAGCAACAGTGATTTAAACTCTGCTGGAATTTACACTCGTAATAGTCCTATTAATGATAATTAGTATTTATTATGAAATTTTTCCTATTTATCAGACCCCGAGGTGTTTTTATGAGTGAAGAAAACGATGAGAGCTTAACTGAAGTGAAATCATCACTAGAAGTTGTTTTTAGTAATATTAGAACCTTAAAACGAGAAATTCATATTATTAATCAAAAATTCAGTGACTTCAATTCGACCATTCAAGCTTTTGAGGGAAGTTTTTCTCAATTAAACGAAACAGAGAACGCATTAAGTGAATTGAAAACATCTTTTCAAGTATTTAATCAACTTCCTATTGATATTCAAGAAATCAAACAAACAACGTTAGAATTACAGAGATCTCTTAATGATCAGAAAGAAAGACAGGAAGAATTGGTTAAGCCATTAAATGACTCAATTAATGATGTACAATCTAAAATATCGACCTTTGAGAAAAATTTTACAAAAATTACTGCTGTAGAAGAAAGTATTGAAGGAGTGATATATTCATTCCAAGAACTAAAAGAATCATACTCCCAACAGGAATCAATAATAGCTGAAATTCAAACAAAAATAGATGAGAAAATCGATCAATTTCTTACAGAGGATGAATCAAATAGGAAAACAATAAGTGAATTTGAAACAAAGATTGATGGATTAAATAATCGTATTACAAACCTAGAGAAAACGCTTGAAGAGGAAGCCACTAGTGCATCAGGCATTCTTAATAGAATAAAAAATTTGGAAGAGAAAGCAGGAATTTCTACAGGAGATTTGATTGGTACAGGTTTCGATAACCTGGGAATGCTTAGACAATTAGTTTCTGACCTGCTTGGGGAAGAAAAAGTAGATCAACACATTCCAAAAGAATCGGGCCAGGATCCTATATTGGTGATTAAAGCGTTAAAGGAGATCATTCGAGACCTCAGCTTTATTGATGAATCTAATAGTCTGAATATAGCGGAAATATTGTTGAGATATTCTGAAAAATCTGGTGAAAGGGCTGATAGAAGAACCTTGGTAGTCAATTTCAGCAACGATATTCGAAGGGTTTTAGAGATGGGTCAATCAGTAATGATGGACATCGGCCAAAAGCGGATGCAAACTAGGAATATAATTGAAGAGATTAGAAATGTGTCTCGGCAATGGACCAGTGAAGACGATCTTAAGGGAGAAACTGGCATTTTTTTGGCTTTAGACTTGCTGGAAACCCTAAAGAAAGAATTTTGATTAGCTATGGACAGTTAATATGGATGATTGATGAAAAGAAATGATTTAATAGAAAAACTCCCTCACTTGAAAGATTAACTGATTTTTTCTAAAATTTTTTCAGCTATAGGCTTGAAATAGTCAAAAGCTTCTGAAATACCTTGATCTTCATCTGCTCGGATTTTAAGATCAAAAGGGATTTGCCCCAAAAGTTCTGTTCCAAATTCTTGCGCCATTTTAGTACCCCCTCCTTCTCCAAATAAATTATATGGTTTACCACAGTAAGTGCATACGAATTTTGACATGTTTTCAATGACCCCGATGATAGGACGATCCATCTTTCGAGACATAACCAGTGATTTCCCTGTGTCTAGAAGACTTACCTCCTGGGGGGTAGTGACAATCACTACTCCATCCATATCAGGAATCATCTGCATAATGGAAATAGCTTCGTCCCCTGTTCCTGGTGGCATGTCAAAAATTAAAACCTCCAAGTCTCCCCAATCAAAATCAGTTAGAAATTGTCTGAGAGCTTTGATTTTCAAAGGACCACGCCAAACAACTGGAGTGGAGGGTGAATCTAAGAAAAAGGCCATCGAAACTATCTTGAGACCCATGGGTCCTTCTATAGGGCTAAATTTGTTATCCTTGGGTGATTCCATCCTTTTGCTCTCCACACCGAGGATTTTGGGGATGTTTGGACCTGAAAAATCTAAATCAGCCACGCCAACTTTACCTTCTGGGAATTTTTCCGCGAATGCCAATGCAAGGTTGGCTGCAATTGTCGACTTTCCCACTCCCCCTTTTCCAGAAAGAACTATAATTTTTCGTTTAACCTTTTTCATGTGAGGTCTAATTTCTTGTTCGAGTTCTTGTAAGTCTGACTCCATTAATTGTTCCTTCAGTGATTGATTAAGTCATACCTCATGTTTTTTCGGTTTCAGTTACCCTCGTTTTTGAATATAGAGATTGAGGCAATTAACGGTTGAATAGTTGGCCAAATAAGAAGTTATAGTCTGGGATCAGCTTTGGTTGTGTTATACCTCTAATCCCTTTTCTTAAAATTATTCCTTATTCATTTCTAATTTTTCCAATAATCACTAGAAGAGATATCTAATTCAGTCGTCTTGAGGCTAATTTAATGCCGTTGCAGCTTAGAGAACTCGCTCAACGAACGATGGAATTGATAAAACTATCTGAGAAATTAACCATCAAGAAAGTCGTGATTGGACTATTTTATACGGGTATTCAATTGGAGAATGGCACTACAGGGGTATCTTATACTTTAACAGATGGATACACAGATCGCAATGCGTACCATCAACTAAGAACGAACGGTATTCGTTGCTATTATTGGTTCCAGAAAGTTCGATAACTACGATTATCTTGCTCGCCACTGCATCCACGTGACACTGGGTATCCAATGAAGATGTATCAAAATATTGGTTGGTCAATCATCTAACAATCAAGTAAATTTGTTTCAAGGTTTTTTTATTCATCTTATCTGTAATGAGACTATTTTTATGGCCATTATAAATTGAAATGTTACTTAGAGAATCCTAGTGTAATATCAATAAGAATATTTTTAATTTTAAGAGAATTAATAACAATCTTTCATCAAATCAGTCTCTATTCAGCGAAATTTATCTATTAATCTCGCCTTTGACCATTTGATATTCAAATTGATTCAAATTTACTGTAATTTAGGCTAGAAAATTTGGTTAGAAATAAGTTTCTTGTAACTCAATACCCCATTTGACATGATCAACAGAACTAGCGATTTTATAATATGTTTTAATCCCAAAATCCCTTTTGATTAAATCAATTTTTCGGGCAAAAGATTTAATCCAAGAATTAGGCATTTTAAGGTAACCAAAATAATAATTGGGCTTATATTCTTCTTGATAAAAGACATCACATTTTGGAAAGCAAAGGAAATGCTGAATCCAAGGAATTTCAAGATCCTCAGCAGAAATAAAGAAGAAAACTGTTAAATCCAGTCCGATGTTATAGTATTGATTCATTTTTAATAATAGTCTATCCTTACCATATTCTTGAAG
>CAZALJ010000272.1:0-3597 GCA_964485715.1 uncultured archaeon | reverse complement strand
TAACAATAGCTGCCTGTTATTTTATTGACTAGCTTTTGTCAAATACTAGTCTAATTGTGTGTGATGATTAATAGTGGTCTATTACAGTCTGGAATCTAGCTTCTTAACCTTTTAGAATAGGGTGGGAGTCCCTCTCGGGATTATTCTTCTTTTTACCTGACAAAACAATTAGTTATTATCTTCTGTTAAGCATTTGAACATTCTAGAGGTATGATAAGTCTAGTATTTCTAGATTTTCTTTCGTTTTTGCCTATCAACTATTAGTACCAAGTTTCCCAGAACAAATAAACCTATCAACGACTCAAATCCTGGACTCCCTTGTGTTGATGCCTCTGCTGTACTTGTCCCTGTTGTTTTGTTTGATTGTGGCTGCGTGATTAAGAAGAAGATTTTTCCTAGTGTTTTCAATAATCTAGTGGTGGTCCGTCTCTTATTCCTTGTGGGGTGATATGAAATACTGCTTCTCGTTCTGCTAATTCTGGTGAGTCAAATATTCTGGCTATGCGTATTGTTCCTCGTGATTTCCTTAGGAGTAATCTATGGGTTGGTCTATGTCCCCAGGCAAAGCCTAGTGCTGGTTCTAGGCTGCTGGTTCCTGAAAGAATGCTGTCTGGATTACTAAGTATCTGATTCGTTGTCACGATTGCTAGGTCGTATGATTCCGCTAATCTTTGCAGTGTTTCTGCATGAGCCATCAATATTTGTTGTCTGCGTGGTAGATGTTCTTTCCCTGGAAACTCTGCGCGGAAATGTGATGCCATTGAATCCACGATTATTAATCGTATTTCGTTCGCTTCGATTAATTTGTCTACTTTTTGGACAATTTGTACTTGATGGTCTGCATTATAGGCTCTACTTACGAAGATATTTTCCAGAAACGTCTTTGGGT
The DNA here is from genome assembly GCA_964485715.1 of uncultured archaeon. Lineage (GTDB taxonomy): Archaea > Asgardarchaeota > Heimdallarchaeia > Hodarchaeales > Hodarchaeaceae > Hodarchaeum. Next base: position 2,708 of record CAZALJ010000272.1, on the reverse strand, counting down.
CATCAGTAAATGCATAGCACATTTCAGCTACTCTAGCAGGTGCGAATGTATTCTCCGTATCGATGAATAGTGCCTTTCCGTTGAGTCCGCCTTCTTCTTGCGGTTGTTGTACATTAATACATAGTTGGAATGCCAGTTGTGTTTTTCCAGTAGCGAATGCTCCGCTAAATTCCGTGATTGCTCCTATTGCTATTCCTCCCCCTAGTATTTCATCTAGTTGTTGGGATGATGTTGTTATTCGTGGTTTTGCCATTTTTTTCTCTAATAGTTCTGCTGCTGTGATTGGTTCAGCCATTCCGAGTATTTTTCGTGCTTGATTTACTGCTCTTTCTGCTGACGCTCTATTTATCTCACAGCGGCGTACTACTTCCTTTGGTGGTGTTGTAGCTAATGCCATTAGTGTCGGAAATTGTTCTTGTATTCGTTGTTTCGTTTCTTTGGCAATTTTTAATGCGGAAAAGTTATCTTTCTTTGCCATGATTATCCCATTCGGTGGCATTCCATTTTTCGCGCTGTATTCTCAACGTCTGATGCAGGGGTTTGATAGAACTCACTTTTTAATATTTATTATCTTTTCGAGAAAACTGGTATTTCATTTACGAATCTTCGTAAGAATATAATCGACTATATTTTTTGCCACATTAATTTTTGGATGTGCTATCTCGAATGCTTTCCAACCTGGGCATGCGTTTACTTCTAGCACAAATAATCCCTTGTCTGTTGGAAACAAATCAATTCCAGCCACTTCGATTCCTATGCGTTCAATAATATGTGAAACCAGTTCTTGTTCTTCTGTGTTTAGTTTATGTGGTACACAGGTTGCCCCTTGAGCATAATTCGTACGCCATTCACCTTTTGGTGCTATTCGGCGCATAGCTCCTAGTATCGTGCTTCCTACGATTAATACTCTGATATCCTCGATATGATCCTTATTGTCAAGGGAGACTCCCCGTAGGTACTCTTGTACCATGATCGGGGCGTCATATCGTAGGAATAGTGCTTCAATTATCTCCTGGGCTACTCGTTTACTAGGAGCTTGAATAGTTCCCACTCCCTGGGTTGCGTTTGGAATTTTAATCACCACTGGGAACTTGAAGTTTGTCATTAACTTATCAAACATATATGAATTACTTATCAAGATTGTTTTCGGTAATTGTAATCCTGGGAGTCTGCATAACGCTTGATAGCATCGAAACTTATCTCGAGCTAAGAATAAAGCTTGAGTTGAGATAGTTGTAGGAATTCCCATTAATTCAAATTGCTGAAGGCACAGTAACCCTAATTCTGTTTGTGTTCGGCCAATTCTCGGGATAATACCGTCCAGGCTTTTTAAGGACTGGTTAGCAAATAGTGCATCTACAATAGAATTGTTCACTAGTGGTGATACAAATCGAGTAGATAAAAAGACCCCATAAGTGTCTTCTCGTCTTTCTATTTCGTCCAATAGTTGGGTGGTTGGAAAATACTCGCGATTTTTGCTTAAAACACCCAAATTCATGAATATCTCTCGTTTTTGACCGCTGTGGGCTTAATGTATTTTCTTACTCTTCATTTGCCATAAAAAAGTTTGCATTATCCTCACGATGTTTTACCTCCCTTCTTGAAAATATAAGTTTATAGTGATGTCCTAATTAAATTAAAATGCTTATAGCCCCGCCCAGATTCGAACTGAGGTTAGAGGATTTCCCCGTGTGTTCCCATATTACTAGGAATACGCTCCAGAGCCCTCTATGATGGACCACTACACTACGGGGCTAGGGCTAGCGAGTAGGACTGGAGAATGTAAGAATATTATCAATCAATTCTACGTGTGTTATCATCATCCGTCGACAGCAATAGCGTGTTAACCCGAATGAATCAAGCAGCTCCTCTGTTTCTTTACCTTCTTGTAGTCCACGTACATAATCATCGTACAAGTGTGCGATAACCTTTCCACAGGTATAACAACGTATTGGTATCATCATTAGACTTATTCACCTCGGTTAATAACTCATGTCACCAGCTGGTGTCGGTCTACGACCTCGTGGAGCTCTGAATTGTTCCACTCGCAACTGGGCATCCTTTTCTGGGGTTAATTCTCCCCGTTCTTTCAAAACTTCTTTTGTTAGGAGCCAAAAGATCATTGCAAGTGAATTTCGACCCTTATTATTGCAGGGGATTGCCAGATCAACATTATTTGTTACATTATCAGTATCTACTAGTGATACGACTGGTATCCCTACGCGTGCTGCTTCTTTTAGTGCTTGCCTATCAAAATGAGGATCAGTAATTAGAACAGTAGTTGGTTCGAAATAATGGTATCGTCCTTTAATATTTGGATTAGTAAAGATGCCAGGGATAAAACGACCTGTGATTGGGATTGCCCCTGTTACTTTGCTAAACATTTCTACAGGATAAATACCATATGCTCGGACACTACAAACCACCACTCGGGTTATGTTCTGCCTAGCGAGGAACTGGGCAGCAGTACGTATTCTTTCGTCAGTTTTATGGACATCTAGGACATATAAGCCATCGTTTCGTGTTCGATAAATGGCCCATTCCATGCTTTTCATCCCAGAAGAGGTTCCAATGTGAACCCCAGCTTTTAAATAATCTTCTAGGGGGGCAAGCAATTCCCCTTCTGCCTCAGGGATTGACATTTGATATGAATTCCTCGTGATAATCAGTTTTTCCTACTTTAAGGATCAATGAAGGTTCTTAAAACT
>CAZALJ010000271.1:0-3602 GCA_964485715.1 uncultured archaeon | reverse complement strand
TCCCCTTCGGGGTGGAACAGGAGCTGAATCCATCGAATGTGATGTTCGACGGTGTTGGGATGTTCAATTTCCTTTCCCACACTGACTTCCACTAACACTGGCTCCTTACTCTTTACTTCAATGACTGGAGCGTGTTTCTCTTTCTTCCAATCTGCTGATTGGAAAAATTCGTTTAGATCAACCATATTATACACCTTTATACCAATCTAATCTTGTTTCTTATTGTGGATCTTCAGGAGGATCTATTCCTCCGTTCTAACAGTATGCTGATCAAAAAGCATGTCATTCTTGAAAGCAGCCTGCCTTTCTACTAACTCACTGGTACTAGCTTCTTCTTCGATTTGTTCTGTAACAAACCACTGAAGAAGTTCCCTAGGATTGTAATCCTTCAACTCTTCAGCAAGAGTCACTAGCTCATGAATTTTCCCAGTTATATATTGTTCGTGAGCATAAGCTGTTTCCACAATTTCTTTCACCGAAGTCCAATCAGATTTCGGTTCAGGAATTGATGGAATTTTTGCTGTTCCTCCAACGTCAATGATGTAGTTTATAAACTTGTAGGCATGGGATAATTCCTCGTTGTATTGTGCAAAAAACCAGCCAGATAATTTGTTAAATGAATGCTCTTTCAACCAAATACTCATACTCAAGTAGATGTAAGCAGAATTAAGTTCCTCTCCGATTTGTATATTCAAAGCCCCATTTAATTTTTCACTTATTAAAGCCATTTTTTTAACCTCGAATTTATTTCATGGTCTAACTTGTCCCATTGGCAATTATCTTTTTGGGCTTAATACAAATTAGTTGATGAAATCGAGCTATAAGACTTAAAAAATTTTATTTAGAAAAAAAATCCAGTAATTATTCTAGATAGGAGAATTAGTTATGAACACACAGGAACGAGTTGAATTTTATAAAAAACAGATAACATTAGAAGAGAAAATTATAGAGTCCGCTAATACCTCAGTTAAAGATGTTCCTAATGTTATGGTTAAGGAACTGATTTTAGGAATCGCAATGGATTCTAACAAACATGCTTCTTTGTTAAATGCACTTATTGCCTTAAATACGGGGACGACTCCCCTAATTTCAGAGGAAATTACTGATCAACTTAAAGTGAATGTAGAAAAACACATAGAGTTGGAACAACAAGCTATTGACGCTTATAAAGAATTTTGGAAGGAATTAGAGGATGAGAAAGAAAAAGTTGTTATTAAAGCGATTTTAAATGACGAAATTCGCCATCACCAGCTACTAAAACGTATTCATAAAATGATAGTCGAAAAAGAAGCACTCACTGAACAAGATATCTGGGATTGGACATGGAAAGACTCTCTCTTTCATGGTTCACCTGGGGGTTAAACCAACAGTAATAATGTTAAAACGAGGTGAGTTAATTGATAGATTTTAGTTTGTCGAATGATCAGAAAAAACTCCGAATGAAAGCTCGAGAATTCGCAATAAATGAGATCATTCCTGTATCAAGAAAATTGGATCAATCTGGGGAATTTCCAAAAGAAATCCTTCAAAAGGCCTTCGATCAAGGATTAATGAATACAATATTCCCGCAAGATATAGGAGGCCCAGGATTAGGTATACTTGACACCTGTTTGATAGTAGAGGAAACAGCTGCAGCGGATCCTGGTATTACAACAAGTCTGTTCGATAATTGCTTAGGAGCTGAACCGATCTTAATTGGAGGGACACCTGAACAGAAAGAACGTTTTCTTAAGCCGCTAACGGAGAAATTAAATTTCATTGCTTTTGCAACTAGTGAACCAGGTATGGGATCTGATGTTGCAGGAATAGCCATGACTGCTCGTTTGAAAGGGGATGAGATTATCATGAATGGTCGAAAGATGTGGATTACAAACGGAGGAGTGGCCTCGTTGATGACAACCTTTTGTCGTTTAGAAGGAACTAAGAGGCATAGTGGTATCACTGGGGTAGTTGTTCCTATGGATACCGAGGGAGTTAAAGTTGGTAAGCCTATCCCGAAAATGGGCCATAAAGCGTCAAATACTGTGATGGTTCGTTTTGATGAAGTAAGTGTTTCCAAGGAGAACATTTTGGGTGAACCTGGAAAAGGATTCCCAATAGCGATGCAAACTTTCGCACGCACCCGTCCGACGATTGGAGCATTTGCTTGTGGGATGGCCAGAGCATGTATGGAATATGCAATTGCGTATGCAAAACGCAGGGAAGCCTTTGAGAGTAAAATAGCAAATTTTCAAGCCATTCAATTTATGATTGCAGAGATGAAAATGAATGTCGATGCAGCGCGTTTACTAACATGGAAGGCTGCATGGGAAGCAGACCAAGGTCGTGATAACACTATTTCGGCAAGTATAGCTAAGGCTTTTGCCACAGATTATGGCATGAAAACTGCGTCTGATGCTCTTCAAATTTTTGGAGGATACGGTTACACAACAAACTACCTGATAGAAAAATTGTTCAGGGACGCTAAGCTCTACCAAATCTACGAGGGAACTAGTCAGATCCAACGAATGATTATCGGAAGGCATATGCTCACGAAGTACAACTCAATTTTTCCAAAAACTTTTACTTAACGGTCCGAGTAGCTCTCTAAAACTTGATTAATGCTAATTAAATGAGGGTGTACTACCTTCATAATAATCAGATTTGAAAGGAGAGAACCAAAAAGTGAATGAAACAATTCAAAACTTAGCAAAAGCGTTTATTGGTGAAAGTCAGGCGAGAAATCGTTATTCTTTCTACTCTAAAATTGCTAAGAATGAGGGATATGAGCAATTAGCTGATATTTTCCTTGTCACAGCCGATAATGAAAGAGAGCACGCAAAGTGGCTGTTTAGGATGATTAATCAGTTAAAAAAGGATCTAAAAGAGGATATTGACGAACTAAAAGTTGATGGTGTTGTTCCTACTACACTGGGTAATACTATTGAAAATTTAAAAGCCGCCATAGCAGGTGAACGATACGAGAGAGAAACAATGTATCCAGATTTTGCGGAAACTGTTGAGAAAGAAGGATTCCCAGATATCGCAGCCAGATTGAGAGCTATAGGTGAGGCTGAAAAGCATCACGAAGAAAGGTACCTGAAGTTGCTGAAAGAGGTTGAAGGTAAAACAGTTTTTAATAAAGAAAAGAAGGTTTATTGGGTCTGTAGAAAGTGCGGTTATGTTCACGAAGGTGAAACTCCCCTAGATGTTTGCCCCAGTTGCAGTCATCCAAGTAATTACTTTGAAATGATGTGTGAGGAATATTAAAAGAGTCAAGATGTGATTCGTGGATTAAATACTAGTCAAAAGCTTCATATCCTCTTATTTTTTCTTTCTCAGATAAAAATCTCTTAAGAAAGACTGATGTTAGTCAGAATTCTGTGTAATTGTACGACGATTCACGTAAAAAAGATGATAGTAAGTGAAAACTAGAATTACGGAGTAAGTCAAAATGACATTAATTTTTGAACAATTAAATCCTCATGCGTGTCTTACATATTTAGTGGCAAATGTCAGTTCAAATGAATCTGTTCTAATCGATCCTATCTTAGATCATGTTAAAGATTACTTAAATGTTTTAAAAGATCGAAATTTAAAGATAACACATGTAATTGATACTC
>CAZALJ010000270.1:0-3623 GCA_964485715.1 uncultured archaeon | reverse complement strand
GATAACATTAATCAGAAATTACAGAAAACTACTGGTGAATTCCGTGAAAAACTTAAAAGTTTAGTTCAACAAATTGCAGAAGAATTTGAAGCTAATCTGGAATCTTATCTTGGAAAGGAAAAAGGATTTGAAGCAGGAAAAAGTGGTTTTGCGAATATTCAAGAAAAAATTGACAGATTTAGCACCCATTCTAGTTCTGAATTGAAAGGTGTATTAGACCAGATTTCCGAGCTTGATGACTCCTTTAATATGTATCTTTCTGGTCTAAATGCTTTTATAGCAGGTTTTGCGGATACTCAATTAGGTAAATTTAATTCTACTTTGATTAAAGTTAAGGAAATTCTAAATACTCAAATAACTCGAGTTGAACAGCAATTAGAACAGGAGATCTCTGCTCTAACATTTTCTATTAAAGAAATGAAACAAAAACTTAACAGAATCTCTGATTTATCGCGATTGGTAAGTTTTTCTGAGGTTGAATCCTCATTAATCTCCAGTGATATAGTTGTTGGGGAATCAGCTATAATTATGATGCTAAGAGATTTGACCTTACGTGCTAAATCATCTTTAACAATTCTGATGCCTCGTCCAGAGCTTCAAACCATGATTACAGCTTCTAAAAAACCGATGAAGACGCGTGTGAATATCATAGGAGATTTTGGAAAGGTTCCTGAGTCAACGTTGAAAAGAATCTTGTCATCAGCTAATATAAGATTGAAACAATTGGATACAGTGAATTTTTGGGGTTGTATTCGTGATGCCGAAGAATTATTGGTTTGTCCAGAACCTAAGCATCTAGAAAAGGAAGAACTAATTGGGGTCATAACAACAAACGAAAACTTAGTTGAGCTGTTTTCACAAGAACTTATGACCTATACGACACGTAGTCGTGAAATTGTTCTGTAGAACTAGGAAGAAGATTTCGTCTTTATATTGTAAGTTAAAAAATTTCAACATTCCGTTAGGGTTCATTTTTTCGTGTCGCAGCAGATATTGCTTGATTTAATGTCTGATCATCTGTTGTGATACGTTTAGTCAGAAGTATTTCGATATTCCCATTCCGAACAAGAAAATCAACACGACCAGCAGAATATTCTACAGAATAGTGATTGTTCTTTTGCGTAATGTACACATCACCAGTTTGGGTAAGAGCAATTATGAAGCGACCTGCAATACTTTCATCGTCTTCAAAAAGCTGCTCTGAAACTTCAACTGTCTCAGGAGTCAAGGATTCTAGGGAAATATCTGCTTCTGCCCGTGTAGGAACTTGAGTCTCAGATACCATCGGTTCATGGATTAAAAAAGTAGGAGTGTATTCTTCTTCTGCTTCTTCTACTTTGAGTTTGCTAGGAGTTTCAACAGGAATGGGACTTTCTAATGAGTATTTATGTCCTTCTTGAAGGAGAACATCAGGAATTTCTTCCTCTTTAGTGATCTCAACTTCAAATCTTCCGCCAATTCTTATTTGAGTTTTCGGAACTAAGAAGCCACTCTTTGCAATGGATTGCACACGCCGCTCAATTATTTTTTTTGTAATTAACGAAAAATGCTGTGGAATTTGGACGGTTATTTTCTCAGTGTTTTCATCAATGATTAAATAAGCTTCATTATCAGAAGGAAGAATTTTGGTATCAGAGACGGTAAATCCGTCTGTTCTCCATATACAAGTAAGTATAATATTTTTTTCACTCATATATGAGGCTCCTCAATCTTCATCTTCGTCTCTAAGGATCTTCAAAGCTTCTCGCAAAGATAGAGATAACATATCATCTTCTTCTTTCTCAGTAGTTTCGTCTTTTTGTAAAAGCATACTTGTTAATGATGGAGAAGGTTCACTTACCTCTTCTGTAGGTTGATCGAGGCCACTTGTTTTCAGGGCTTCATCAAGGGCTTGAAATTTATCAGGTGGAGGAGGTACACTAGGTATGCTTGGTTCTGGTGTGGGAACAGGCTCTACTACAGGAGTTGGTTTTGGTGTGGGAACAGGCTCTACTATAGGAGTTGGTTCTGGTGTGGGAACAGGTTCCGTAAGCATTTCCTCTAATGGTGAAGTAGGTTGGACTTCCTCTTTTATCGGTGCTTCTGTTTGGAGCATTTCCTCGAGAGGGGAAATAGGTTTCTCTTCGGGAGCAATTCTGGTGGAAAGGCTGCCTCTAGTGTCTCCTAGAAATTGAATAAACTTAATAGGGTTTTTAAGTGCTAGCCATTGCTTCTGAGCCAGTTTGGCCATATCACGAACTCCTTCCCAGAATTTAGTTGGTTTCCCTTCTTGATCGGCAACAGGAATGTCTATCCCTAGCGTTTGACCCAAAGACGATTGTACTCTCGCATCACCTTTGGATTCAATTTGTGATAAGAAATTGGGAAGCTCATTATCTTTCTGGTTTTCTTTTAAATGGTTGTAAAGATGTTGGATTAGCTCCAAGGTTTCAATAGCGGATTTAATATAAGCTGGATCAATGCTCATTTCTTAATTCATCCTATAGCTGGCTGAGATATCTGTTTGTGATAAAATTTTATCAATATTCTTCATTTATGGTTCAAGTAATATGCTTTTTTTGTCTTTAAAAAAGTAATTTTTTTCTTACATAAGTCAAATTTTTTTACGATATAGAGTATAATATAGATTTAAGGTTAACAATGTACTTAATCTTAATGGTCATCAATATATTCTTTATTTTCTGAGAAATCTCGAGCATCAATTCGATCGGGGAGATCATTTCCCCAAGAACAGCGAAGGTCAATTTGAATGTCAGTCTGTACACCATAAATTGGCATCGTTCCAAGATTCCGTATACGTGATATTAAAGCTAATGTTACAACATCCCCAACCTCAACGTTATACTCTTCTGCAATTTCCATTGTGAGATCAAAAACTGCTTCTAAATTTTCACCAGTCGAGACAATATCCTCAATAAACAGGATAGAGACATTTTCTTCCATGAAGTCAGCAAATTTTTCTTCGAAGGAAGGATCTCGATATTCTGCATAGATACTCTCATCTTCGAACTCTCGAAGTTCAGTTCGTGGTTTAACATAAGTCCAAGCAAAATCATCAATTTTATTTTCTATAAGATCGATTAGTTGAAAACCTCCACGAGCTACAAATACGACAATCCATCGTTTTTTTTCAAATTTTGGATATAATGATTTCCAATCATGTTCAGCCCAATGAGACAAATCTGCAAATGGTAGAATTTGTGATCCTTCATCTGGAGGATAAGGTCCAGAATCATAAATATAGAGCATTAATGCTTTTTCCATTCCTGATAAGATCTCATTATATGCTTTTTTTGCTGCAGGATCCTTTTTAAGAATATCAGGGATTTCATTTTCCTTTTGACTGAGGAAGAAAACCATTGTTATTTCTCCATCTAGTTATTACAATCCGTATCAGTGAGTAACGATGAGTATCAATTGAGGGGGGTTGTAGTGTGCTCTTTCTTCAAATAAGGCTGAAGCAATTGTTTTCTTTTAAAGGTGTGTAAATTAACTTCATCTTAAATGAGAAGCTTCATTGATATTATTTTCTGTGTTTGAGAAAAAAAATTAGCTAATGTACCAGGCTAAGGTTATTAAAATTGATAACAGGGTATTCAATTTTATTCACACGAGGTCATCAA
>CAZALJ010000269.1:0-3624 GCA_964485715.1 uncultured archaeon | reverse complement strand
AACAATGTTATTACCATTGCAGAGCATATCTTAAGAGTCCGATGATCCCTCCAAAGGTTTTCATTCGATTCGCATTTTCACTTTGTGATGAAACGATAAAAATTCTTCCTCGAGTTTTTTCTACCTCACGAAGTAATTGTTGGACTTCATCTGGGTTTATTCCGTCTGCTCCTCTTAACAGGGAATCCAGTAAGATTAATGTTTCTATAGCTCCTGTACTAGCAATTTTCTTAATTTCAGCAAATCCGTATACTACATTAGTAGCTCCCTGATTAATTCTTTTAAAAAATTCATCTATCAAATTATTTTCTTCAAAAAATTGAAAGTCCACTGCAAGTTTATCTACTGCTTCCATTTGAAGGAGTTCAGACAGTCCAACACGATTCCCACCGCTTAATGAACCTGCCACGATGACAATAAGATTTTCTTTTGAAAATTTCCTTTTTAAAAAATTACCTAACTGTTCTTTAATAAACCCTGGTCCACCTAATATAATATTCTTTGTTTCAGGTAATACTTGTCTGCTAATAATCATAGCAATCTGGTTGAAAAAGGATTGAGTTTGTTTTGAGCGAACTTTTTCTTTGGTCAGTTTTCGTGAAATATGTGATTTCTCATGGGCTAATACACTGAGTTTAAAGTTATCAAGTAAACCTATACATACTTCAGCTTTGTCAGCAGCAATCAAACATATTTTGGGCTTTTTACTTGCTTCCTCTGCTTCTTTCAGTAATCGAAGGTAATATTTCGACCATTCAGGTTTAATAATGGTTATTGTTCTTGTTAATTCTAAGTTGAGGGTATGGTATGAACCGATTGAAACATATTGGTCAGGGCCTTGGAAAATTTTTCCTTTAACTCGTAAGCGATTACTTAGAGAACTATCTTGAAAAGCAAAATCTTCCGCTTCGACCCCAATAACCATGGTGATCCTTTGACTTTCATCCCCAGATCTACCCGCACTACCTGATCGCCTAACTCTACGACTAGTCTTAGTAATGATTTGATCTCCAATACTGATGACATTTGACAGTACATAAAGATCTGTAGAATTTTCAGGTCGTAAAACTACCTTTCCACTCTTCATATCTGTTTTCAAAACACGCATAGATACTCACTTGTCTGATATTAGGACAGGAATGGGGATAAAATGTCAAAACAATTTTAATGTAGAAGTGATTTCTTCGACATCTTTTTGAGCATGAGGTCCGATTCCTAGAGCTGTTGTTATGTTTGGAGGAAGTTGAGTTCGTCCGGCATCATCGATTTTTACTACAATGACTCCAGTAGCTCTAAGCTTGTTTTCTAGGGCAAGTAATTCCACTTCAGAATCTGCGGCTAGTACAACCTTCTTTTGACCTGTTCTCCACCAGATTTCAAAATCTCGTTGTTTTTCTCTTTTAGATTTAATGGCAGCTGCAACTGCGGCATGTGAAGCTTGCGCTGCAGCTTTTCCTTTAGACATATTCAAATCCTTACGGAGAATAATGACTTGCTTTAACTCTAGCAATGCTAACCACGTCTTTGACTCATTGTTTTTAGGATATTCGCTGAAACCCATAATTATTGAGATTATTGTGCTTTTCACATTTCTTTTGAGATTAATCCTCAGTGAGGTACATGGACATCATTAACGAACTCAGTAGGTGTCCTATTATGAATTCGTATTCAGTTTAGGTCAGTATCATCACGGGTCTAAAGCTTTACCAGTATTTTTCCCTGTAGATTTCAATGATTCGGTACATATACTTATCGATTGTAATAACTAATATCGAAGCAATTATTCTAGAGTATTAGTCTGTTATTTCGTACTGGAAGCCACTAACGCTAAGTAATTTAACTTTCTTGACATCACTTCAAGAGAAATTTTTGATCTCTAACTTTCGTGAGAGTGTTTGCAGCTCTAATTAGTGTTGATTCTAAAAAGAACTCAATTTTCTTCCCTGATTTGAAAACTGAGGAAGTAAAATAAAGAGACAAACTGTTACATAACTAGTTCTTGGCCTTTCGTGACTTTGATACGACAAGGAGCAGGAAATTTAGCTTTTCCACGACGAAGTGCATCTTTAGCTAGTGCTAAATTTTCTGGGTAAGTCCGAACAAATAAAAGTCGATCGCCTTCGAAAACTCGAGCTGCAACACTAATTATTTTTCCAAAGGCTTTACGCATACCATCTTGTACACGGTCTGCTCCAGCACCAGTCATCATTTTATTTTCACGTATTCTATGATGGGGATAGACACAAACGCGGTAATGGTAGTTTTCCCGTCCAATTTTCCTAGTTAAAAATCGATTTACATGAATACGAGCGGCCTCAAGGGCGTTGTGTGAAATTTGACATCTCTCATCAGTGATTAATGATACTTCTAGGGGGAACTCTTTTTCTGGTGACCCGAAATCAAAAGCGCGGATTTTAGGCTCAGGACCACCCTTAATGTATTTTTTCCGTGTGTAAGGAGGTCTGTCGACACGAGTATAACAGTAAGCAGGTCTTTTTCCCATACGATTTCAACTCTGTTGGACTTTATTCTTCTTTCAATCCAATCCAGTGAAGTACCCGATGATAGAGTCTGGTAATGTCTTATTTAAGCCCTTTCATAATCAGCATTTTAAACTTATTTAGCTATTTCATCAATCAAAGAGGTTCTCTCCATCATTATGTTTAAATCGGTTCGTCACAACACAGAAATAGTACGGAAATAGGTCTAAAAATTTTCCACACTTTCAAATACTAATTTTAAAGAAAGTTTAATCTTTCTGAGGTAAGAAGGTTTTATAAGAGGTAGAATACATGGTAGAGATTCCTGTTTCATCGATTGATCGGATCATTCGGAAAGGAGGGGCAACAAGGGTTTCAAAATCCGCGATAATCGCTTTACAAAAGGAATTAGAAGAGTACGGGGTTTCTGTTGCTAAATTGGCATGGGATTTTGCAATATATGCTGGTAAAAAAACAGTAGAAGGTAAAGATATCCATTTAGCCCTGCGAAAGAACAAAATAACTAAATAGAAATTCTGTTTATTTTTCCCTTCTACGCATAATTTAAAATTCTTGGAATCCCAGCGTTGTAATGGCAAGCATAATGAATAAAACCTCGTCCTGCAGGTTTATTCGAAAATATGTTCATATTAAAGAGGCCCCAATGGCCCAATGTTATATATAATTAAATATTAGAACATTCCAAGTTAAAATCATCGCTTGTAGGTGACTTCAATTCAATAGGCAATGTCAATTACAATAACTCTAATTATTGCCTTATTTATATACGGATCAAAGACAATTATGCAAGTGGAACCGCATATCGTCATTATTATCTTAATTAACCTTGATTTACTATAATAAAACTAAACTATGATTATAATTGGCTCATTATAATGTAATATGCAGTTTCACCTAGCGACCATTGGAGGTGAAACAACGGTGGTAAACGAAGAGGAAATCGATACTTCAACCGTTAAGTATCTTATCCATGAAAAATTTAGTATTAATGGGGTAGCTGAACGCTCAGATATTATTGGAGCATTGTTCGGCCAGACCGAGGGGTTAATTGGTGAGGGATTAGATTTACGAGAATTACAAAAGACATCAAGCCTAACCTCTCTATTATTGACTCTACTAAACA
>CAZALJ010000268.1:0-3628 GCA_964485715.1 uncultured archaeon | reverse complement strand
CAAGGATATTTTGGTGTTTTTCATAAAGATTCACTGCTTTAGAACTATTCTTTAGAGCAGCACTATATTCCCTCCGAAGTAGAAAAGTTTCAGCTAAATTAAGGTATGTAGCCGCAAGATTGGAGATATCTTGAATTTCTTCAAATAGGTCTCGTGCTTTTTCAAAATGTGTTTGGGCTTGATCAACCTCTCCATCTTGGTAAAACATACTCCCGATATTTAAATAAGAGCTAGCGATCGCATTACGTTTTCCTTCTTGCCGAGCAACCTCGAGAGCTTTGAAATGAAACTTTTTAGCTTCTTTAAAACGTTCAAGAAAAATATAAACGTTACCATAATTATGATAAATTTTCGATAATCCTTCATTGTCCTTTGCTAGCTTAAATGCTTTTTCGGCATTCTGATAATGTAATAGTGCATCAGAATAACGTTGGTGCAAACGATAGATCTTACCTAGAAGGTTTTCAGCATTGCCCACCATTGAATGGTTACCAAGTTCTTGAACTAATGGCAAGATTTCTTCGACTAACCTTTTTGCATTTTTAAAATCCCGAATTGTATAATAAGACTCTGCTAACTGGAATTCCAGTCGTAGTTTCTCATCTTGAGATTTAGCTTCTAGTATTTTCTCTTCCAGCATTTTAATTAGATCATGAAACCTTCCTTGACGGATAAATTTTTCAATACTCTTGTCAAATGTTGACATTTTATTCAATGGGGAGTTTATTCCACTCTTTGAAAAACATTCTGGCAGATTGAACAATTTATCAATAGTAATTCCGATCATAATCGTCTAAGGAGAACAAGGCGCATAACTCCCCAAGGATTGTAATAACCCTTATTTGTAAGTTGATTTTCAAGTTCCTTTAACATTTTCTTCCTAATCTTGACCAAGGCCTTATGACTATCATTAGGGGGATTGTTGCTATCTAATTGCTGCTGTAAATAGCCTTGAGCGTACATCTCAACCGCTCTGATACCTACTTCACGAGACCATTGACAATTGGGTTCAAAAGAGCCATGAAAAATTAAATCATATTCAAAATTCTGCTTTGAGAGAATATTTTCAAAAGATTCCTTTGAAAAATTATCTAGAAGTATTAGATATTTTTGAAGCGAAACTGCTTGAAGGAGTTCTGAAACAACTTTTACTAGGCTATCTTTCCCCCGAGTAATAGCAATGTCTTGTAATCCAAGGAAGCATGAAACACAATCGAATTTTGCCGATATTAATGGCAATTGCAATGCATCTGCTGAGATAAGATGAGCTTTAACATTACCTTGAGACAGCAAAGAAATAATTAGATTATGAGGGGGTTCAAAATCGAGATTCAATCCAACCAATTGAGCATAAGGAAAACGCCAACCAAGTTCTACTAGAAATGTCCCGTAACCACAAGCTACATCTAAAATAGTTATACTCTCTTGAGGATCTAAATATTCAGCCAGAAGTGAGGTTGCCCAACTAGCAGTACCACCCCAGCCTATATCAAATCCATCGATAATGCGATCATTTTCAGGAAGACCTTGAGTAAACCAATCTCTAAGTTTAGCTTCCCTATGGATGACCTCTTCATCGGAGCTCATTGAATATCAGAATCCAGGCAATCAATGGTTTTTATATTGAAATATCTAGAATGAAAATTAATAAATTCTTCTCCCTCTTTAAATGAAAAAAGATTAAAGGAAGAAGAAGTTCTGACTTACTTTAACAAGCTTACCGCATTTCTTACGGCTGCTTCAGCATCTTTTACTACTTTCTCAATGATATCTGATACACTTTCAATTCTGTCAACCAAACCAATACTTTGTCCAAGGAGAACAGCCCCATCATTAATGTTACCCTCATAGGCTAATTCGTAAGCTCTGATGGTCTTGACTACTTCGTCTACGTCGAAGGTGGCCTCCTGAGCCATTTTTTCTTCTTTACTAGCAACAGGGCCATGCTGCAAAGCATACTCGTTTTTCCATAGTCTAATAGGACCAAAGACTCCTGTTGCCATTATAGTATCTTGGGCTTTCCCAGGTGGAATAACATTTTTGTAGGTATTATGAAATTCACTTTCTTTTGACGCGATGAATTTCGATCCCATAGCAACGGCTCCAGCTCCAAGCGATAAAGCAGCAGCTAATCCTTCTCCTGTAGCAAATCCACCACAGGCAACAATGGGTACCTCAGGTAATTTTTGTCGTACCTGTTGAAGAAGTACCATGGTACTAACCTCTTCATACGATTGGTGTCCACCTCCTTCACCACCTGTAACAACTAACCCATCAACGCCTGCTGCAATGCATTTATCAGCTAACCACAATGCAGGAGCAACATGAAAATGCTTGATATCTGAATTTTCTTTTAATTTCTGATAAGGTGGAGTATTTGGTAGGATTTTTGCTGAACCAGCACTAGTCAAAGCATATATGCATTGATCCCTGATTTTCTGATTTTCCATAATGAATTTTGGGATTTCCCAGCAAAGCATTTCCGCGGCTGGCTCCATTCTACTAGTACGGATGTTAAATCCAAATGGTTTATCGGTATGATCTACAACAAATTCCATATTTTTTTTCATTTCCTCTATAGGGTCTTTATCCGATAAACCAACGTGTGATATAACCCCTAATCCTCCTGCCTCTGAAACAGCCACGGTTAAATCCGTGGTATAGAAAGGTCCCATGGGTGCCGCAATAACAGGGTGTTTTATTCCAAGCATTTTGGTGATATTCGTTTCAATTGTCATAATTCGTCACTCATTTTTAATTTTCAATCTATATAGTTTTGATACTTTAGGAATTTCAGTCATTATTAGCTTTGTGCTTGAATAAGCCAATAAATAGTTAAAATGTATTTATGTGCAATTTCTGTGGAGACTTAACGAGTATCTGTTCAGAAATAATATCTTTACTTTAAAATAATTTTTTCAGCTCAGACTTGGAATTTTTGAACAATATTTTCTTATTCAAAGCAAGTCTTCGAATTGAATAAGCCTAAAGAAGAAAGATAATCTTAGAATTTTAAATTTCTAGTATCTCTGAATTGATGCCGATCATTCTCCCACGAAGGTTCTGAATGTTCATCTGTTCAATTAGAGTCAGATCGAGAGGAAAAAAGAGAAAAAGGATGATTTAAGTTTTATTTATCGAGAATTACCACTGTTCCTGCGACTTGATCCCCAATACGGCGTCCGTCTTGATCCATGAGAGCAACTAAGTAACAACAACATCCATCAATGCAACCAGGACAGCAGTTACGCATAAAGGACTGTCCCATGGTGGCGGGTATACCTGTTTGGAAATCGACGACTCTTAATCCCATTACACCCTTTCCTAGAGATTGTCCGTCTCTTATTCCATCTTTAATTATACCATACACCCATCCGACACAGGGAACTATAGTTCCAATTGCGTCATCGACCAATAATGCAACACACCGTTCACCAAGCGGTGCCTTCATAGCTGGATGATAAGGCTTGGGTTGATACAACGGCCGGTATGTGACTGGTGGTCTTGGTTCTGTTGGAGCAGGTTCCCAGGTTGGTACTCCTTTTTCGGGAACAGCTTTTTCTGGTAGTTCTTTACCACATTTTAAACAATAGTGACTTTCTGGTTCGACATCAGCACCACAAAACGG
>CAZALJ010000267.1:0-3664 GCA_964485715.1 uncultured archaeon | reverse complement strand
ATTTGTCCTCTTATGAATTTTTCTCTAAAGAACTTTCTGCGCTTACTGAGTGTAGGGTGAATGTAAACATTCACAAATATTCTCTGTTGTGAGATAGCTCGAACAACTTCAGATTTTTGTTTGAGTTCGTAGGGCTGTCCATTTTTGTCCCTTTCGTTTATGTGAATGTCTTTTGGAACCTTTGTCTTGACAATATCACAAATCACGGAATACGAGTTTGGCCCTAGTGTACTTAGGCTTTGACTTATCTTTTCAGAGACTTTATCCTCGCTCGTTTGAAAATCCTTCACAAATTTTGTGTTTGTGTCAAAGGAATCCAATTCCAGAATGAAAGGGACGGGAATGTATAAATCCGCAGTCTTCAGTCTCTCCACAACTTCCTTTGGGAAACCTTTGCATTCACTCAACTTGCTGGTTAATTTTGATTCATCTAGATCCAGATATTTGTCCAGTTCTTTGATATCGTCCCTAATATCCTGTTGCTTCCGGACTGCATGAAGAATAGCTTTCTCAAGCATTTTTTCCGCAATTCTGGATGATTGCACAAGATAAACAAGATCGTACATACTTTTCCACAAAAGTAGAAAAAGCTCAGCGCATACTATGGCCTTTAGACCTTTTTCCAGTCCAAGTTCACATCTTTGAAGTTCGTCAGCCTCCCCAAGAATTGCCGCTTGATCGAAGAGATGATCCAGATCGAAACCGTAGCGGAGGCCAACGTGATAGCTGTCTCGCAAGACATAGTCCACCTTGTCAACGTCCAAAGGTCCGTTTACAATTCCCCACAAGAATGGGTACCGATGCTTTCTCGTAATCATCTTATTGACATGGCTAACAGGTATCGAATCACCCTCAAGTTCTTCTTTAAAGCGTTTAACAACCTGAGTGGTTATCCATTCATGGTCTCGTTTGAATTCCTCTTTAAGAACAAAATCCATAACATGAGAGAAAGGACCGTGTCCAATATCATGAAAAAACCCTGCTGCCATCAAACTGTTTCTGTTGTTCTCCAGATTTTCCACAAGGCCTTTTCTAGTATTATTTCTGGACCTTTCTTTTTTGATCAATAAATCCGTCAGTTTGCCGGCGAGAAACATGGTGCCAAGAGAATGCAAATATCTTGTGTGAATAGCACCAGGAAAATCAATAAATGCTTTTAGTCCGAGTTGCTTGATATTCATCATTCGGCGGATGGCCGGTTCGTCTTTGATCCTAACTAGCCATTGAGGCATTTCTATTTTGCCATGAATAGGATCGATAACCACGTGTCTTTCATTCATGGTAATCTCTAGCGAATAATTACCTATTAAATTTTGTTTGCACGCGATTAGAGGAGAAATCAAGTCAAGAAACGCTATGAGAGACTTCATGAAAGCCGGAATTGTTGCATATATCTAGTTCGGCATGCTAATTCTGTATGAAACCTTGAAATGTGAGAAGTGTAGAAAAACTATAGCAGAATAGTTGTGAGAACTCATGAAGGACAAGGTTTCTCGTATTAAAGACAATGGCGATGTTATAGGTTTTAGAGTAAATGATAAAGAGTTTTATGATGAAGATGGTCGTGTCGAGGTTGAAGTTGATGACTTAAAGGGCTTCAATATAGGTTCAATCCCTGATGGTTATTTCCTAGAACTCATAGAAGAAAACATAGTCTCCTTTCAAGGGACATCATTAACCAACAAGGAGCATGTTGGAGCTGTCAGTGTAGACATTCACGTTTATCGAAAATATTGGGATCACAAATTTGGAGCCAGTCAATATGTAGATGCCATGAAAAGAGCGATTGGAATACGTAAAAAGTCTGAAAAGGATGTTGAATTCCTTGGAATGGAGGATGATAGTGCACATATTTTCTTTCATTTCAGCATTTTTCTATTTCAGGATATGCCAATTGATCAAGCTTACCAAAGATATCAAGAAGTCGTTCAAGAGATAGAAGGTCATACTGAAAGAATTTTGGAAGGTGAAGAAATCTCAAGTGAAATTCTCAATGACGAGGCAAAGTTTACTATTGAAGTGCTCTTGCCACTCTTCAGGAATATGGGTTTCACTGATGTTAAATATAATCATGGAAAACGCGAATACGGGAAAGATGTGACTTTTTCTGAAATAGACAAATTTGGTGCAAGACGAGATTATGGCGTGCAAGTCAAAGCCGGAGATCTATCAGGAGAAGCTGGCTCTAGAATTGATGAAATAATAGCACAAATTGGAGATGCGTTTGCGATGCATTACATAAACACAACAAGCAGAGAAAAGAGGTACATTTCCGACTTCATCATCGCTATTTCTGGAAGATTCACAGATAATGCGAAGGACAAAATAGTCGAGAAGATAAATCGAAGAAATATTTATTTTTTTGACATAGACAAGATTCAAGAATTGTTGGCACTTCATATGAAGAAGATAATAAAATAACCCTAACCTCTAATTTTATCCAGGGCGTCGCTTGTTATCTTCAACCTTTCCTTTCTTCAAGAAAGGGGGGCTTTTCCTCTGTGAAGATCTGGCGGGTATTTTTTCTTGTTTTGCTCCAGTTTGCCGAGAACAGCACTCGTAAGATCAATTTGTAAGGTGTTTGCCATGCTGAGACAGTAGATGACAACATCAGCAAGTTCTTTTTTAACGTGCTGCACCTTTGATGGCTTTTTTAGATACTGCTCGCCTTCTTCAGGTTTAGTCCATTGGAAAAGCTGGAGAAGCTCAGCGGCTTCAATGCAAATGGATTCGGCGAGATCTTTGGGGTTATGATACCTTTCCCAGTTTCTTTCCTCAAGAAATTCTCTAACTTGCGAGATAAGATAACCAATAATTAGTGTTGGCATCAGTATACTGCAACCTGAACACCTTCTATGAATTACTTCTTAAAGGCCGCGCTGCCATTGCCATTACATTATATATTTCAGGCAAGGTGCTCTTCGGATCTATGTTGTCAAGATGCATTCTGGATTTCTTTTCCCACTCATCAATCTCATCTACCATGGTTGACAGTATTTCCCGATAATCTTTGGTTTCGAATACATGATCCCATTCTGAGTTGTCAACGGGAAGGGCAGTCTCTGGAAATATAGCGAACAAGACCTTACTAGCTCCCACATAACCTACTCTGCTAGATTCGACAGGGATCTTACGTAGTTCTTCAAAGAGATCGGTTGTCTTTTCGATGATATATTTCTTTGATGTAGGCAAAAGATCAGCCAAAACTCTGTTTCGCGACCTACAGGTATTCTCATCAATGTAATTTCTTAGCTTTTGCAGTTGCACTCCAACTCGATCCCAACATAAATCAATTGCGCCTTTTGGATCGCTTACAACACCTCTGTCGATTTTCACACCATGAAAAGCACCTCTGCGAGTCATTTTAAAAGATGGCATCAAAGTAGCAACATTAGATCTAAAAACATCCCTATTACAGACTACAGATTTCTCCATTACCTTTTCTACAACTTCTTGGTAGCTTTTGGAGAAAGCGCATACGAATCGTTTTATACAGCGGTAGTTGATTGGATCCCCATTTTCATAAAAGAGAATCTTGAAAGATTCGTGCATACTATCACCACGCGAACATGAAGAATTTTTATTACTCAAACTCTAATAGCTATTTGCGCGCGCGTTTCTCGCATGAGCAAATATTTCAAGTTGCATCAATAATTGAAGCAAA
>CAZALJ010000266.1:0-3665 GCA_964485715.1 uncultured archaeon | reverse complement strand
TATATAAAGCAAATGTAAAGCTTTTCATGGGTTAATCGTTGGTTCAACCTAAAAATGACTTAAAAAATAATTACATTAAACAAGCTACTGTTAATTCACAGGAATTAAGGAAAAAAAAGAGAGGTTAGATGATTTTCTTAAGATACAATCAAAACTAAGATAAAAAGGGGGGATATTACCACGTATGGTAATATTGATCTTTTTAACAATTGTTAGTATCTTCTTGGTCTACGTTTTCTATAACACTCTTGACAATAAACAGGTCTGGTTCCATCAGGTTTAAAGGGAACTTCTGTTTCTTCTCCACAATCAGCACAGGTGACTTTGTGCATTTCTCGTGGTGGTCGATTGTAACTGTTTCTTCCATAGCCCATAACTTTCACCTATAATAGTTTATTTAGTTTACATCAAGAAGAACTAGAATTATGTGTTTATTCTCTCAATACTGAAAATTTAACTCTATTATGAAACAAATCAAAGATAAAGGCAAAAAATCATACAATTGTGAAACTAACTCATATAATCAAATTCTAAATAAATGAAAACCATTTAGAGGAGCAAAATCAGCATTTTATAAAGATTTTGTTAAAATGAAGAGAAATCGGAAGTTCAGTATTCTAGTTTAAGAATAAACTAATATCTCATTTTGGTTTGAAAAAACAACTTACAAATTAATTAATTGTATGTCACTAAACGTTGGAATGAACTTTCGAGGGTTCCTCAGTAGGAGTATAGCTGTAAGAAGTACTCACAAGGAGTTCTTTCTCATACTCTAATTCCTTACCTAAAAGAATAAGACCAGCAAGTAAGAGAGCTAAGGAAGCAAGGACGGGGTCAGAAATACCAACAGAAAAACTCACGATTCTTTCCGAATCGAGGGCTGAAACTGCATCTAATATCTCAGGATAAGCTCTCAAACGAAGAAACACAAAATATGCCTGATTGAGTTACTAGGAGCTATAATAAAAGGAAAAACCAGCATCCAAGACATGAAGTGACAAGTATTTTTTAGGAAGATATTGTATAAGCAGATATTAAATAAGTAAGTCTTTATTTATTTAACGCCCAAATACTATGTAAAGGACGATAATATATTGTTGAATTTTTAACAGAGTTTTTAAATCTCTTAATAAGTTTTGAAGGAAGTTTAGGTGAGGAAGTTGATGACAGCATCCAAACATTGATTTCCAGACTATATGAAAGAGAAATCAATAGATGATAACCTCCTAACTTTTGTATAAGGGAGAATTTTCTCAGAAAAAGAGAAAAAATTTTGGTTTATCAATCTAATCAAATCTTGTTATTGATTCGTTCTCTCTAGAGTTTATTAAACACTTTTTAGATGAAATAATGTTTTTACTCCCTCTTCGCTCGAGCTCACAATTTTAAAATAGTAATTCATGACCTAGGGTGAGGTCTCTATTTTGTCAGAAAAAAAGCTCGAATCAATAGAAACTATGTTCAAGAAGACTACTAAACCCAAAATGATTATTGATGAGTATCCTAAGATCGAGAGGATTGGAGTGATTGTTGACTCTTCCCCGCAGGGTTTCAAAGCTTTGCAAGTAGCGATTTCGTTAGTAAAACGTTTAGAGACTACTTTTTCTATTATAATCAGTGATTCATATCATGATCAGCTTGAAGCGCTTTCAGTGTCCATAAAAAGGGAGTTATTTGATTTAGAAACGACTGTGAAAGACTTTATCAAGGGAGAGGATGTAAACACAGATTATAAGATTAAGCAAATCATATCGTCAAAAATTGAGAAATTACAGCAGATATTCCAAGAAGAGGTTAAACCTGAAGATAAACTCAGTAGAAAGCTTATTGAGCATATTAAGGATAGTGGAGACCAAATACTAGTAACAGGGGTTCCTTTATTTAGAACCAGTGAAGATGAAAGTCTAGGAACCTATGTTTTCCGTCTCCTAAGAGCAAGAGAAATCCACGCTAATTTTTTACTTGTTTCCGGTAAAAAACATATTATCGCAGATTCGGTACTTGCATTTGTATCTGTAGAACAGCAACCAGCGTCTATTGTAGCATTGTACAGAAGGGCACTGTCCTTTGCTACCGAAAAGACTAAATTCAAAATAGTGGGAATAGTGGACGACAAAGTTATCGAAACCGTCGCAAGACTAGACTTACCTTCTGATGACCCTGAAGCTGTGTTGGATCTAGAAGGAGCAAAATCGAAGTTAATTACCAAGATGGAAGAAACATTAGAATCTATTTCCCTCAAAAAAGAAATTGACGATGTAATAATCTTAGGATCTCCTACTTGGGATGTTGAAAGTGGCCATGTGGCTGAAATCGTCAGACAGTATCTGGAGGAGATTAACCCAGGTATTGTTTTTGTTAGAAGCGTTGCAGAGATATCTGAAAATCTTGATCCCTTTGCTGCTGTAATTACGAGACAAGTACTGAGCGAAGGGTACAACTGTTTAGTCGTTTGGGATTAAGTGAGTCGCTGTGACTGTTAGTCTGAATCTAATCCATGTCAGTTTAATTTTTCTCATTTTTATTTTGACTTATATTGGGATTATTCATCCTAAAATTGATAAAACTCTTGCAGCAATCATTGGGGCAATTATGGCTACGATTGTGATCATTTATCTAAGAATTCCTGATCCTCACACTGTTGGGGATGCTATAACTGAACAAGGGTTGCTTCACTTCCAAGATCTCCAAATAATTGCATTAATTATTGGAACGTTGATAATCGTGGATATAGCGCAGGATAGCGGAGTATTCCACTTTCTAGCTATAAAGATTTTGAAAGCAAGCAAAGGAGATCCTAGGAATCTCCTTATTTATTTTGGAGCTTTAACGCTAGTATTATCAGCTCTTGTGAACAACATCAGTGCAATGATGATTGTTGGATCGTTGACTATTATTGCCTGTGAACGTCTGGAGTTGGATCCAAAACCATATATTATTACAGAGCTCTCAATGACTACCGCAGGCGGAATCATGACGCTTATTAGTAGTGTTCCTAATATAATAATCTCTCAAAAATTTGAGATCACTTTTTTCGAATTCTTACTTATTGGAGCCCCACTTGGAATTATTACAATGATTGTATCTTTTGCAATTTTCCTTCCTTTGTTCAAAATTCAAAAAGCAAAAGATCCTGAACTCATGGCTATGAAAGTATCTGATTTTGATGAGTGGTCCGCTGTTAAGGATCGGAACGCTTTTTATCGTTCAATTATAGTACTTTCTCTTACAATTCTGGGGTTTATGTTTAGTCAGCAACTTGGTCTATCCCTTGCATTGGTCGCTGTGGTTGGTGGTTTTATCATGATTGTCACATCTGGTAAGAAACTCGAATTAGTCTTCGAGAAACTCGATTGGATCTTAGTTGCCTTTTTCTTGGGATTATTTGTATTGATCAACGCTCTAGATGTCGTCCTGGTTTTAGATTTTATAGCTGAATCTTTGGCTCTGATTCTCCCTCCAGACCCTTTTTGGGCGTCAACAATTCTTCTGTGGGTTATAGCAATAATTTCAGGTATTGTTGACAACATTGTCGTGGCTGCAGCGTTTGGTCCAATATTACTGGAGGTTGTTGAGGCAAAAGATCTTCCCGCTGGTATTATTGCATGGGCTGCCATATTTGGGGCAAATTTTGGTGGGGGTATTACCCCAATTGGAGCCCCTTC
>CAZALJ010000265.1:0-3666 GCA_964485715.1 uncultured archaeon | reverse complement strand
TAACTTCCAACTCTGTACTAACGGATTATTATAGTTTAAAGGTTCGGGATTTTCTCTTTTCTCATTTTTATATAAAAAGTATTTTAGATTTTGTCAGTCGAACCCAAATTTTTCCAAACATCCTCCAAGGAACTTGTATATTAGTTTTATGTAAGAAAAACAGGAAAAAACAGGAACAACAAACTCATATAATCCGTACATTTGATATGGCAACATTAAACCAGGATAAGAGTATTGAACGATGGATTCCCACACCCCGACTAATTTATTTTCAGAAATTCATTCCGTCTCCTTTTCCAAAAACGTTTAAAATATTGGAATTTCTGGACAAGAACACTATTCGACTGAAAGATATTGTCAAGGTCCAAAGTGGTGAAATTAGACCAGCAGATAAAAAGATCAGACCTTATTACTTCAAAACACTTCCCATAGATTCTAACTTGGATAATATTGAAATCATCTTAAATGGAAAAAATATTCATCCCTTTAAAATCAATCTCACAGATTTTCGTCTTAAACCTAGATGGTACTTAAGACCATCAGTAATTGAAGACCAAATCTTTCGAAAAAATCACGCAACTACTCCTCGAATAGTTTTCCAACGAATTACAGCTAGAGAACAATTACGTCGCGTCGTTTGTAGTAAAATAGATAAAAACCACATTAAAACTCATAAACAAGTTTGGGTTGAAAATAGCGTTAATTATTTCCTTTTGGATTCATCTTTGATTCCAATTTCTGTTTCAGCTGATGCATTGCTAGGGATCTTTAACTCTCTTCTGATTAATTGGTATATCCATCAGATTAACCTGACTGCTGCCATTCCACCAGCAGATTTGGGTTTAATACCGCTTCCTAAGCTAAACACAACGAATCACGATTATTGGAGTTTGTTACAACAAAAAGTATCTGACCTCTCCAAATTACTTCAACAGTATTCCTCATCCACAGAAATATTGACACATTTATGTCCCGTTTGTGCAAAGAAAGGGGAAATATTCAACATTCATCGTTCAATAGATGATTTAGTTTTTAGGCTTTATGACTTACCTGATATTTTTAAAACAGAAGTAATCAAACAATTATCCATCCACCATCATTACTTTAATCATCATTAAATTTTCTTTGATATTATTATCAATTCGAGAATGACTGATTAAAAGTAGATAATTTTTTTATGACACAATTATAAGTCAAAAACTCTACAATTATTCAGCTAATCATCAGATACTATTGGTTGGACTGGTAATAAAACCAACAATTTTTAAGATACATATGTTGATAGAATCATTTGAGACATTGTCGACTTACAGAGATACTCAAAAGATGTAATAATTTAAAAAAAATAACTGGTGAAAAAATGCAAGAGTTTGATATTATTCGAGTTTTGCTTTATGCTTGTTGTATAATGATTAGTCTTGTCACAACTGCCAAACAATTTCGTCTAGAAGGAATTTTTGGAACTAGTAATAAGTTAATTAGCTTGGGCATATTTTTTATTGCATGCAGTTTGCTTTTTCAGACAATTTTCTCCATTTTAAGTTATCAAGATCCAATTTGGAGTCCTATCACACAAATAGTTTTCCTCTTGTTGTTTGTTATAGGTATAAGTTTTATTTTCTTTGGGTTATGGAAGATCTCGATTTTTTTCGAGGAGTTAAGAGCTACATCAAAAAAACATGTTCTTTCGGTTCACTTGGATGATGAATCAAAATGAGCAGTGATTCGTTAACAAAAGGTAAGCCTATTTACTTTTTACTAAATATCTCCGGTTTAGCCATCTTCGATATTAAATTCAGTAATTATGCTCCTCGTACTGATTCCATCCTTTTGGGTGGATTGGTTAACGCAATTTCGACGTTTTCTGATAGTATGATGGATAATATATCAAGTGAGAGTGGAACATTAAACGTAATAGAACGGGAAGGAATGAAAATAATGTTTGAACGAGGACAACAAATTGAAGCCATTTTAGTGGTCGACAAAGAAAGTCAAATATTGATGGAAAAAATTCGTGCAATTATTGATATTTTCGAATTTGCCTATTTAAAGGAAGTCACGGAACAAAATATACAGGTTGAGAGATACATTCCTTTTCGCGATTTAACACAAAGATTTATTCTGTCTCATTTAGATGAAAATCTCGTTTTTAAACAAACAAAGGATGAAACTTATAAAAATAAAATAATAAAGATCCCACCCAAGTACAAGCCCTTAATGGACGCTTTTAACGGAAAAAGAGCAATTATAGAAATTTCTCGCAAAATTAACTGGCCTTTAGAATACTGTGTCGCTAGAACAGCGATGTTACAAGAAACAGGATATTTACAACCCGTGGATATAGCGATAAGAAACACAGATATCTTTAAAATTGAAGATACACATATCGGTATTATACTAGAACAAGGAATGACTTATCAAACAATCCTTAAACATTGGGGAGAGTGGGGGGTGAAAATTACTCAAAAAATTGACGGTAAACATTCAATTGAGTCTCTCTCAGCGACTTTATCTACAAAAGATAAAATGAGGATGGTTCAGCTATTTCATTACTTGTCTATTGGTGGTTATATTAGTCTATTATCTGACTCAGAATTGTTATTAATTGTGTTTGAAGAATTCCTAAAGTTATTCAGACTCCAACTGGTTAAAATGTTTGGAGAAAGCGGAACATTTACAATTTTTGATATAATTTTTGATCACGATTTAGAACGGGCAAAAAATAAGGGAAGGATGATATGTATTGCTAAGCTTGTAGAAAATTATGTGAATAGCCTTTATTTTGAAAAACTAGAAGCAGTAATAAATAGTCGTCCACAGATAATGACGCCACTTTTTCAAAACGCATTTCTCCCATTTTTAGATTCAATATTACACAATCTGTCTAAAATTATTGGGCGAAAAGCTGCAATGGATTTATTACAGATAACTATAATTGAAACAGAACAATATTATGGCACATTAGTATATGACATACTTTTCAGGTCATAGAAATTCATGATTTATAGGGTAACCAGACTGAAAATAAACCGCATCTACATAATCTATTAGTAAAAACTTTATAGATCCCAGTTTGAAGTTATATTAAATATTAACTGAACTTAGGAAAAAGCAGATCAGAGGAATATTTCGCTATGAGCATTGATCAACGACGTTTATATCTCAATAATTGGGCAATTCTCTTGGCAGAAAACGAAGTGAAATGGCATTTTGGAGATATTAGTCAAGAAAAACTTGAACAAACAGTTGATTTTATAGAAGCACTCGCTAAGCTCGGAATACAAATCTGGGAGCAAGGAGTGGGAATCGTTAGATTGCGATATCAGCGACGTCATCCTACACAGGCCAGGGAAATTATGATTGTGAATTTATCAAGCAAGGTAAAAGGATTTAGCATTGTAATTTCCGATCCTTTGGTCACCACTCGCTTGATGAGTCGAATCGAACTAGATTCTGCTCCATGGGATGAGATGCGAAGTATCCTAGCTGGAGGTGCAAGTGTTATATATTCGCAATTCTACTCTCAAGAAGAAATGCTTGATATAAATGTTGTAGATAACCTGTTTCAAGAAGCAATCAATGCAGTAACCTATAATGAGCATGTAACTGCGGGTAATGGTGAATGTTCGTTCTCAGCGTTGTCTTTAGAAGAATTACTATTCTTTC
>CAZALJ010000264.1:0-3675 GCA_964485715.1 uncultured archaeon | reverse complement strand
AATCACGGTTTTGGAGCACACCCAGACAGTTTAAAAAAGTTGAAGCGGATTTTCGAGCAGAAAAATCTTAAACGGGTTTTCTTAACCCATGGGCATATAGATCATGTCGGTGGAGTAATGGCTCTACAATCAAAGCTAGAATTAGAAATTATCACCTCAGAAATCGAAGCTAAATATTTGAAAGATGGAAATAGTTCTTATATTGAGCCTTTCCTTGGTTCAATTCTCGGTTCAAAGTGTTCTCCAATCATGGTTTCTAAAGAACTTAAAGAAGGATCGTATCTTGACGTTGGAGAATTTTCTTTTCAAGTACTCCATACTCCAGGACATACTTCTGGTTCATCTTGCTTGTGGGACGAAAAACACCAAATACTCGTAAGTGGAGATACAGTTTTCCCTCAAGGATCATTTGGACGAACTGATCTCCTTTCAGGCAACAGTGAGGATTTACTCACCTCATTGAAGCGTCTTTCTGAGCTAGAGGTTGCAATTCTTTTACCAGGACACATGCCTCCCGTAATCTCATCTTCTGCTTCACCTATCAATTCAATCAAAAAATCCTTCGAGAACGCTCGGATGATGCTGACGTACTATTGAGATAATTTGATTACATGTTTCATCAATTGATTGCTTATCATTAAAGACTTCAATAACGTGTTGACCCGAAAAAAGCTCAATAGCATCGTAATATATTATATTCATGATTTCTGCCTCAATATTTTCTTCGATTTTTTCGTCGGGATAATTACGAGATAGTAATCGCTGTCGGAGAACTTTAACACGACATCGCAGAACAATAATAAGATCAAAGGTGACTTTTAGGGGAACCATACCCCCAACTAAACATAAGCGTCTTGTATTGGCTATTATTGACTCTAAATGAGGAATTAATAGACCATCATCAATAATTACTGAATCGCGATCAATATCATACCCTAAATAAAATCCTTTCTCAAGAACTAGTGTGTTGACCTCTAAATAATCAAGATTTAATAGTTTAGCAAGCCTCTTTGCCACACTTGTCTTTCCTGTTCCAGTTCCTCCAGTAATATATATACAAAATGGTGATAGATGATCCATAGACTTTACCTAGAGAGGAATAGTATTTTCTTTAACTTTAAAACTTTATCTCGTTCTGTGGAATTTTGGATTGTAAAAAACTGTTTGGGTTTGAATCGTGGGCGCAACCATTTCAATTTTTGCCGAGAAACCTTCTATTACGCGAGCACTTGTCAAAGCTTTTTCTATTGTCTATAACCTCAAATTTAAAGCGCGAAAAGGCAAAACAAGATACAATTACATATATGAAGGTTTTGTTGATAGCCAAAAAATCAGCTTTAGAATAGAAAAAGATGAATATCGCCTTCGAAAAGAAGATCGTATCATCATTACCAGTGTTACGGGTCATGTCCTCAATTTTGATTATTCTCCCCCATTTGATAAAGATACTAATTGGCACAATTCAGATCCATTAGATTTGATAGAACTAGAACCTATAGAGGCCCCCATTCAAGAGAGTATGATATCACACGTAGAGGAGGTAGGTAAAACTTCTAACGTTGTTGTTATTGCTACTGATTGGGATGGTCACGGTGAATCAATAGGGCGCCAAATCGTTGAAATTGCTACTCGTAGTAACAAAAAAATTCGTCATGGCCGAATGCATTTTACTAGTACCAGCCCTATAACTTTGAAAAAAGCGTTTGAAACCCAGACAGATTTGAACTGGGATTGGATTAAGCAAGTAGATTCTCTCAGAAGACAGGATTTGCGAATGGGTGCTTCAATAACTAGATTTTTGACTGTTGGAATTCAGAATCGTGGGATCCATAATCAGATAATTTCATACGGTCCGTGTCAAACGAGTGTTTTATGGTTAATTGCATATCGATTTCTTGATAATCGGAACTTCACTCCAGAAAAATTTTGGAAGGTTTCAGTAAAAATATCTACATCAGAAGGGCCTCTATTTCTCGATTGGAAAGGAAACCCTGAAACCAATGAGGAAATTGTCAATTCTGTGATGTCAGCCCTAGAAAAAGTCTCTGAAGGAACCATTACAGAATATAATGAAGAAACAAGGATTATTAAACGTCCTTTACCATTAGATACCGATACTCTAGAAGCGGAATGTGCACAATTCTTTAGAATTAGTCCAAAACAAGTTGCTGACATTGCTGAAAAATTGTATAACAATGGTTTTATTACTTATCCCCGAACAGAGAGTTCTTTCTACCTTGAAAAAGATCTGACACAATTAGCTGAGAAGTTCTCCTCACATGATGATTTTGGACTTGTAGCAAAAGAGTGTATCTCTTTGGGTGGTGTTCAAAATCCTAGTAAGGGGAGATTTTCAAAAGACCACGAGCCAATCAAACCTGTTAAAGCGGTTAAACGATCTGAGATTGAAAAAGCTCTTGAAAAAACACCTAAAATAATCAATCATGCATGGAATATCTATTCATACATTGTATGGAGATTTTTAGCCACCGTTCACTCTGATGCTACTGTTGTGAATCAATATATTATTCTTTCTGCCGCGTCCGAGGAATTTATTGTGAAAGGACGAAGAATAATCGACCTAGGCTATTTTAAATTCTATAAATTCAAGAAAATTAAGGGAAAAGAATTACCTCAGTTAAAGAAAGGAAATACTAAATCAATTGAAGCATTCAAGCATCAGGGATTCACAACTCCTCCATCATTATGGAGTGAATCTCAATTAATCCGTAAAATGGCAGAATTAAACCTCGGAACTGATGCTACACGATCGACGCATATTGATATTGTTCAAAAACGGAAATATACAATAAATCGGGGGCCACGGAGAATTTTAGTACCAACAGCTCTAGGAATGGCGTTATATCAAGCCTTAACTCAAAATGCAAAAGATCTCATTATTCCAGAAATCCGAGGGAAAATTGAATCTTGGACTCAACAAATTAGAGACCACGAAAAAACTCCTGAAGATGTTGATCATCTAGTTATCGAATTGACAACCCGTAGTTTACAGAGATTGAAAGCAAATCAAGAGGAAATCTTCACAACATTAGTTCAAAGTATTGAAACAATGACTGGAGTTGGGACGATTTTAGGGGTATGCCCAGAATGTCAAGGAAATCTTGTTCTTCGTCAAGGAAAAGGAGACTCTCGATTTCTAAAGTGTTCTAATCCTCTATGTGAAACCAGCTTTCCCCTTCCTAAAAAAGGAGATTTGACAACAATATATAATGAGAACTGTCGCATTTGCAATGGAAGCCCTCTTTTAATCTCCTCTAAGTCTTACAATTGGGTTATGTGCCCTATTTGTTGGACAAGAGAATCTATAGAAGGTCGTCCATGGTTTTGTACTGATTGTAATAGAACAAATTGCCCATTTTCAGGATCATGGGAAGTTATTTCCCCTGAACAATATCTTGGGAATTGTCCCGAATGTGGGGGAGATGTTCTCCTAAAAATTGACCAACAAATTACCCAAGTAATATGTAACAAATGTAATCGAACTTGGAAAGCTCCAAATCTTCG
Source organism: uncultured archaeon (assembly GCA_964485715.1). GTDB lineage: Archaea > Asgardarchaeota > Heimdallarchaeia > Hodarchaeales > Hodarchaeaceae > Hodarchaeum. Next base: position 150 of record CAZALJ010000264.1, on the reverse strand, counting down.
TAAAGGAACAGCAATCACTCTTAGTGATCCCTGCGAGAAATGTGGGCGTCAAACATTATCTGTTATCAAGAGAGGAAAAAAACCATACCGCTTATGTGTATTTTGCTCACTTTTCTTTTTCCAAGAGTCGTGATTACCTTTATTTTGCGA
>CAZALJ010000263.1:0-3680 GCA_964485715.1 uncultured archaeon | reverse complement strand
ATCTAACAAATCGTTCCCCTTAAAAATTACCAATATACTCTCTGTTCCCTCTGAAAGTCAAGAAGCGAAAGAGCTTCTTAGAAGTCCCTTTTTATATCAGACTGAAGGAAGGATTCGAGAACTCTTGATTGTAGAATCAGCAACGTTCTTGAACCTTCTTGAGTTTCTGATGGGAGACTATCGTGGGATTGTAACAAGTCAATTCGTTGTTTCGTTATTTCTGCATCGGGAACCAATCATTGACTCGTATAATACAGTGAAATCACCAGACATGTTGGGATCCATTGAAACAGAGGTTGTTAACACGTTACAGAAAATTTTACCCCAAGGTTCTGTATTGTATACCCAAAACCTTCTTCTCGAAGAGCTACGAGCGCTTGAAGCCGATATTTCCAGTTTACAACAGACTTTAACCGTAGTCTCTCTTCCTGTCATTTGCTTAGTTTTAGGGATCACATTACTTAGTCGGATTATTAGTATTAACAATCAAATTCGACAATATGGGGTATGGATTTGCCGTGGTGTATCTAAAAATGATCTTAAAAATGCTTTTCTAATAGAGGGGGCGATACTAGGCGTTTTTGCAGCAATAGGTGGGATATTATTCTCTTTAGTATTGATATCATCTCTTTATTTTATTATTCCCAATGACAAGAATTTTTTCCAATGGTTATATGTTTTTATTAACAATCTACCATCTATTGGGGTGAATTCGCTATTTCTTGGAATTATAATAGGGGTTAGCCTAAATTATATTGTATCAAGAAATGTGATGAAAATTCAACCCATTGAAACAGTTCAACAATATCGAAGTGGAATAACAAGGTGGTTTATAGAAAAACGTAAAAATGTGCGATGGGTGATATTTCCTCTCGCAATAATTGTTACAATATGGATGATCTTACGAATAATCTCCCTCATTGGTTTTCTAGGCATGTTTCAACTGTTATTTCAATTATTTGAAGATATCCCCTCTCTTCTGCTTTCATTATTACCGATTTTAATTGTACTTGTATTGATCCTAATTATTACTAATCGAAGAGATCTATTTGCAAAATATATGATTTCCTTCTCTTTTCCTTTAAATCTGAATGTTCAAGAGATTATGCGCTTGAACTATCTCAGAAGACCCAAGCATTTCTCAAACTTGGCGTTCTTGACTGCAATCGCCTTCTCTATGGGGATTGCTCCCATCATGTTATCACAATCAGCCCATGATGTTTCTATTCGCCAAATAAAACGAGAAGTGGGATCTGACATCCGAATCACTGGCACATACGAACAATTGAAGCCTGTTACTCCCTCTACTTTCCATAATCTTTCATCCCATATTGAGGCTGTTACACCAATGATTTGGGTAGATGGCGATATTCTTGTAAATTTTTCTTACAAAGACAATGGTTACCTTGGCACAGGTACAGAACATCGTTCGACTGGAGTTCTTGCAATTCAACCCGAGAATTTCGTTGAAGTCTCTTATTTTGAAGATTGCTTTACTCCTGACAATCAATCAAATGAGCTATTTTCCCAATTAAGGTTTGATGTAGCAACAGCTGTGGCTCCAATTTGCTATAAAAATTATGAAGTTATTGCAGGGGAATATGTTGAACACGATATTGGTTCGGTGATACCTATTCGATTTAGTTTTACAAACGGGGAAAGTGTTTTTGCATACTTTACAGTTATTGGTTTCTTTTATCTCATCCCAGGGTTCACGCAAAAGTATTTCAATCCCCCAACGCCTCTCATTTGCTCAATTGACTATCTAGAATCATTAAATATCACACAGCGACTTTTTTCAATATCATCCAAAGAACCATTGATGTCTTGGTTAATCAAGATCGACCCTCAAGCGAATGATGCCATCCGTGAAAGGGTTTTTCATGTTATTCATGACTATTTCCAGGATTCGGAAGTATTTTTTTTAGATGACGTTGTACGTTCATTCTTAACCACACCAACAGGGAGTATAGTTATTATTATGGACACCATGTTCTTTATGGTTCTTATGGTGACAATATTCGGTTTGGGGTTAGTTTTTTTCCAAACATTCAGGGAGAGAAGGACAGAAGTCGCTATTTATCGCTCACGGGGAATGAAGGTAGGAGACATCAATACAATGTTCCTTTTTGAAGTATTGTCCTTGGATGTTCTGGGAGCAATTTTTGGTGTCACAATTGGGTTTGTGACATCTCTAACTTATACAGATGCCTTGATAAATCCATATCCTGTCATACCTGTATATATGTTCTTTCCAGGGGTGAAAATAATCCTCTTTCTGGGAATTTTAGCGGTAACACATATTTTAATGATTTTAGGACTGAGTTATTGGAGTACCCGACAGAGTATTCTAGGGCATCTTCGGGTGAGAGATTAGTGATGAGTCGTAGAGAGATGATCTAAAGAGTAGGAAAAGTGCGGGGAATGTTTTCCTTTAGTTTTCAAATGGTAATAATCAGAATCAAGAGACTGAAGCATCAAACTCTTATTACTACTCTTGGTATCGCAATAGTTAGTTCCATTTTTATTGGGATAACTTTTGGATCAAACACGATTCAGAGAAATTTAATATCAGAGACTTTAAATTCAGTGATAACTGATATGAACATAAGAATAAAAGGAGACGATAATTTCGAACGTGTTAACCTCAAGAACCTCACAGAGAACATTTCTAGCATTAATAATGTCGATCGAGCAATTATCAAGTTGTTCCCAAATGTCGATCGTTTTAGAGAATCTTTTATCTTAAGTCGGGATTCAAAATTCTCTGTTCTTGGAAATGATCCAACCAACCAGAAAACTAATCTGTTTGGATTTTCCAACGCGGATCTTGCGTTCTATCAACAAAGGATTCAAACAACGTTAAAAATTCCAGTGACCACTCTAAGCTTTGGGGAGACAATTATCTCAAACTATACCGCAAATAGGCTTACACTCCAAGTAGGTGATTTTTTTTATGTCCACCATTTAATAGATTCTGAATTGGAATCCTCTTACATTCTTAAAGTGGGCAGAATTTGGGAGATAACAAATACTCATCCAGTATTCAAAGATATTTCGCAAATTCCGACTGATAATATCTACGAAATAACAGGGGGCTCTGATTTTGTATTAATGGAAGAAAATTCCTATATCAATATAATGAATACTTTCTTTCCCGACGTTTCTAATAGCACTATTTTCAATCATGGAATAATATCAGTTTTTGTTGACCATGCACCTCTACTAAATCATAATAATTACTCCATGATAGGGGATCAATTTACTCGATTGAAAATAACTATCTTGAGGAGCATTGAGAGATCATTACCTCCAAATATGGAAATGCTTTCGCAAAGTAGTTTAGAAAAGGAAATTGAGATAGTTATTAGCCAAATATCTCAGACAGTTTTTTCTTTCACTCTATTTGGACTGTTAATAATTGCCCTTGCATTAATATTGTATTTTATCATGATTCACACAAAGATCCAACATTTGAAGCATTTCTTCGGCATAATGAGACTACGTGGGGTCAGATTCTCGAATATTTACTCTTTTTTTCTTTTTGAGGGAAGTTTACTAGGAGTTTTTGCAGGACTAATTAGTATTCTTTTTTCTTCAGGTCTAATTTTTGCAATCGATCTCTATTATTTCTCTCAACCCTCCTACAATGCGTTTTCTACCAACTTCTCCCTCCACTT
>CAZALJ010000262.1:0-3695 GCA_964485715.1 uncultured archaeon | reverse complement strand
ATTCCGAAGCTTCTCTTGGATGAATACCACCTTGTGCAGGAAAATAAGTAGCTGCCTTATTAATAATAATTTTATTACCCCTAGTGACAGCCACGCCTGCAGTATGAGCTGTTCCTTCAAACCCCAAAATTATCGGTTCATTAGTTGCCATATTAGTATCAAAAAGGTTTGATTCAGAATTAAAACTCCGTATACCCACATAGACCACAAGAAGTTCGATCTTTATGTTGTGCCATAAATGATCCTTTGCAGCGAGGGCAAATTTTGTGAGTTCGCTTAATAGTCCCCTTTTTAAAATCAATCTTATAATAAGTGTTTGTGGGTTTCCTTCTTGGAGTCATGATGCTCAACTTTCTGTAGTCTCTTCGGAAATGATTTTATTTCGTTTTAAACGGTATTTTGGCTCAAAAACAAAAACATCTTCGACATTATCATAACAATGGACTGTCACACGTGATCTAGGCTCCCCGAAATGCCCATGAATGCTCTGGATGACTACATGATCAAGATCAATGTTTAGAAGAGCAGCAATTTTAGATCTAACTGCTTCTCGAGTCGGAGTTATTTCACCCAAATGAGTTAGGAGAACATCAACTTCCTTTCGGCCAATTAATGGATTATACTTTTCCTCAATAATTGTTGTCTCCATCAGTAAATTCCTCATGAACTTCGAATTTGTTTAGTAGTTCTTGCGCTAGTTTCTTTAAAGAAGGATTGATCAAAACTACTACAATTCCTTCATTGGTATTAATAGGAGGTTGGCCGTAAACAACCACACTTCCAAGGGGTAATGAAATAATAGCAGGGATTACTAAAAGATCCTCTTCGCCATCAATCCTGACAGCGACGCGGCATTTGCTTGAGGTATATGTTTGTATTTGTTTGATGGCGCTTTCAACAACTCGCCATGCAGCGTTTGAGATCCATTCGGATGGGTTGGAAACATTCTTTTCATTGTAGGTATCAAGATTAAGGTTGATTTCTTTTTTTCTGAGGGTTTTACCATCATAAATTACAATATCAGGAAGAAAATTAACGTCAAACAGCGTTTTAGTACAATAATCACCTATAGATATTGTGATAGGGGGCTCATTTTCATTAATATAGTTTTTTGCATTTCTTGCAGCAGTTTGAGCTGTTCCTGTGAATAGTTTTCCAATGGGATCGCGTAATGACGCTCTTAATGTTTCTGGAAGTTTATAACCCAAGAAGAAGCCTCTAGCGTACTTTGATGGCATATTTACCTGGTCGAGTGACATTAAGCTTATGAGCTATTTTGCTAGTAGTCACGTCTCTAATTATGACCATGCCGACAAAGGATTTTGAAAGATGATTGTGAGTTTTACATATGGGGCAGACTTCTTCTCCATGTACAATGCTATTACATTTCTTACATGCCTTCAACTTTACCAATTAAGATTTCTCCTTTGTCGTGGATTCTTCAAGCCAGCTTTTCAGGCCAAGACCTTCCCCCTTCATTGTGACTGCGATTTTCATGCTTACATGATCAACAGTTGCAGTAATAATTTTCCCACGAACAAGATCCCCAGGTCTGATTGTACGACCTGATTCTCGTCCGACTAAAACACCCGAAGATCTAGAGGACATTTGAAAATACTCCTCAGCGATCTGACTGATATGAGCTAACGCGTCAGTACAGCCTATTCTCATGAAAAAACCAAATTTTGTTGTTTCAACTACTTCTCCTTCGGATACTTCATCATCCAACGGTCTAAAGGTGATAGCTTCATATTCAACATCATGAAAGGTGGCACCATCGCCTGGTACTATACGTCCTGGTGAAACTTCGACAATAGATAATATTGCAACAATCATTCCGACATCTGAGCTAATTGTAGTTTCATTTTTTGTTCGGGAAATGTCAAGTATGACGTTCGCTATCGATTCTCCAAAGCGATCCGGGGGAACACGAATTGTTTCACGGATTCGAGTTAAATAGTACATAGTTCTAGAGCCTCAGTACATTAGCCTAGTACTGCAACTGCTAAAAAATAGATCATACTAGGGTTTATTTATTAGACTATTGAGTTTTTCCACAAGAAAAAATTCAAGGAGAGTAGATAAAAAAATCACAAAGCTTCAAGATAAGAATTAAACGGTTAAAAACGGCATTTTTCTTAAGCTAGAAGAATGTACTATTAATTGGATGGAAATAACGAGATTATATTTAGTGTTACTGCTCATAACATAGTATTAATTGGTAAAAACTAATGAAAAAAAGAGGTTGGGGATTAACCCATTAAAAATAGCTACTACTTCATTTTCAATATTATTCTATCAGGGATGTTGCTTTTCGATTACTCTTTCTATATGCCCATACAAACAATATAAAGAGTAACGCGGCAACGATCATAAGAATAAAGCTAAGTTCAGGTTTTACTGTTGATTCTACTAGAAGTGGGGCTAAAATAAGGCTGATTAAGTTTACAACCTTGATCATAGGATTGATTGCTGGTCCTGCAGTGTCTTTCAGTGGATCTCCAACTGTATCGCCGACCACACCAGCTTTATGGCGTTCGGAACCTTTTCCCATATTCTTCTCAATGTCACGTGGTTCATCCTCGACAGCTTTCTTTGCATTATCCCAAGCACCACCAGCATTAGCCATGAATACTGCTAATAACTGTCCAGATGCGATGATACCAGCTTGAAATCCTCCCAATACTTCGACTCCTGAACCAATAGCTTGTCTAGCAGTATCAGGCAGATCACCTTGAGCCATCAATATTCCGAACAATATCGCTACCATAATTGGAACAGAAACAGCAATAACTGCTAAACTCACTAATTCCTTCTGGGCTGCTGAAGTGGAGATAGAGACTGCTCGTTCGTAATCAGGTTTTTTAGTTCCTTCCATAATACCTGGAATCTTGAACTGACGTCGAACTTCCTCTATAATATCACCAGCTGCTCGACTAACTGCTCGGATATTAAAAGCAGCAAAAATCCATGGCAAAGCTGCTCCAAGTAGAAGGCCAACAAAAACTGCAGGAACATTAACACGTAGACCGTGTTGAAGCGGATTTACTAAATCTTCATATCCAGCTTCTACTAGGTTATTCACTACTACTTGTACGTCGGTAACAAAAGATGCAAATAAGCTAACTGCGGCAATAACAGCTGAGGCAATAGCAATACCTTTAGTAATTGCCTTTGTGGTATTACCAACGGCATCTAGTTCCTCTAAAACGCTTTTTGATTCTTTATCCATAGAGGTCAGTTCAGCGATACCTTGTGCGTTATCGCTGATAGGCCCAAAGGAATCCATGGCTACATTATTGCCTGTGTGAGAAAGCATACCAATACCGATAAGGGCTATGGCATAGAGCATGTATTGGATAATGTCCTCGGAAACAATAGTCAATTCAGGAATTCCTAGATATCCACCGAAAATCTGATTATTTGGAAGAAAAAGAAAAGTACCAACAGCCATTACGAATGCAACACAGATCGCTACAACAGCCCAGACACTAGATTCGTAACCGAGAGCGAGACCTGATAGGATAGTGGTTGCTGGCCCGCCATGCATTGAATCAACAACTTCTTGAACAGGGCCTCGTTCTTTTGACGTAAATCTGGCAGTAATGGGGTTGAATGATACAGCGAGCATGACACCAGTGGCAGTGAGAAAAGCAAGTCTCCAATCACCAATGTAAAATGTAGCAAAGAAGAAT
>CAZALJ010000261.1:0-3713 GCA_964485715.1 uncultured archaeon | reverse complement strand
AATGCTGAGCTTAATGGTTCCTATAAAATTAATGGAAATGTGAATTGTCAAGAGTTCTTTTCCTCTGAGTTAGATTCCAAGTGTACCATTGAAGGGGACTTACTTTGCAGTGGAGACGTTCGAATTGAGCAAAGTAGCGGACGTGGGGGACTTCAAGTAGAACAAATCCTCGCTGAAGGTGATGTTTATCTTGAAGGTGTTACTGCTCGTTATGTTAGTGGCAAGACGGTTGAGCTTGGCCCCGGTTGCCAGGTTGAAAAAGTCGAGGAAAAAAGCTAATTTTTAATCTGAATACTGGAATGTATGGGAAATGTTTTGAGTTTACTTCCTGGTCTTCCTATTTTTATATCTGATCAAGCCTCTCCTTCCGTCTTGTGGTGTTATACAGGCGGAGGTCATTTTTTCAAAGAAATTTTTGAACAAATAATGAAGATAAATCACGAATCCATACCAATCTGTTTTGTATTTTCTAATGCTGGAGCTCTTGTAGCAAATAGATATGGTTTTTTCTGGAAATTAGCACATTCTAAAGCCAAAAAAGAGTTTTTTCACTTTATTTTTGAGAATGTTGTAGCTCAATATAATATTAAACAAATTCTCCGTGAAGCTGATTTTTCATGTTCAATCATTGCCAATGACCCAGCTTTTTCCGTTGCTGTTGCACTTGCTAACAGTGAAGTTAGGTGTATCATTGGTTGTCCTTTAACTGCTAATATAGCTGCTAAACTGGCTTCTGGAATTGCTGATTGTTTTATTTCCAACTTATTGTCTGCTGGATTAAAATCTGAAAAAAAAGTCGCTATTTTACCAACGGATGCTTTATCTCAGAGAATAAAAACAAAATTACCCATACGTCAAATAAATCAGGCCTCTACTGCTCAGATTAACCCAGCTATCTGTAAATTTAACGCTCTTAAGAAAATGCCCAATGACCAAATCCAGTTCCTTCCTGAGTTCTGTGTTGGTTGTCAAGTATGTGTTAGAAAATTTCCCAAAGTGTTTTCGTATGGTGATGAGATTAAAATCAAAATTCGCGAAGTTGACTCTCAAAATATTCAGAAATTAAGTGGTGAATTAACGGTTTTTCAATCCCCCAGCGACATTTTCCCATTTGTGAGGCAATTTTTTCAATAGAAGAGAACTAAAAACCTTTTATTTCGCCATTTGTGATTTATATGTATCAATGTATTGTTTGATTGACCGACCCAATTGCGTGAAAGCTTCTGTTACATTTAGACCAGATTTGGCTGAGGTATTGAGATAGTATATCTTAAAAGAAATACCAGATATCTCTCGGTGGGAAGTTTCCACAAATTTTGATAATTCTTCTTGGTCTACAGCATTTGGCAGATCACTTTTATTACCTAATACGATATATGGGATTTGACGACCAACATTTGTAAAAAGTTCTCTTTTCCAATTTTCAAGATTATAGAGAGATTCAGGTCGGGTCCGGTCAAAAACTAGTATTGCTCCATGCGATCCTTTATAATAAAGAGCTCTTACGGCTTCAAATCGTTGTTGTCCCGCCAGATCCCAGATTTGAAATTTATATTGCGTTTCGTCGATTTCGAGATTCTGGACAGCGAAATCAGCTCCAATAGTTAAAATGTAGCCACTTTGAAATCCCTTTCCTAGAAATCGTTCTCGTAAAGAGGTTTTCCCTACTCCACCATCTCCTAGTAGGCAAATTTTGTACAATGGCACAATGAAATCCTCAGATTCTACAATAACTCATGAATTTTACTTTGGCTACACGTGTTGTGGACTTACATTCGATCATCTTAAAGGTGATTATCTACTAACCTTTTAAAGATTGAGCAAACTAGAAGCTACAATTGGTTTGACTATTTGGAATATAATCAGTAGTCTGATTCTTGTACATAAGTTATTCCGGTTCTAATATATAATAATATTCAAACCAATGCTGTGTCAATTTAATTTTTACTATTATTTGTGAAATAATTTGGCAAATAATTTCAGGAGTTAAAAATATAATTAATCTCTTATTAGGTGCCCCTATGGATGTTTATGTTATGGGGAGAATTTCTTTATCATGTCTATCTTCAAATTAAAGAGTTGCTCTGTTAAGCTAACTTTATAGATATGAGGATTTAATAATCGTTTGTACGTTGGGTCTAAACCAAGTAATTGCTTCTTACAAAAGGCCTGAGCCACTCTCCAATTACCAAAGCTTTCATCCGTTAAAATTGCACCATTCTTCATATACAAATGATGTAAAGGTTGTGCAGTTATATTCTGGGGTAGTTGATATTTCTTCAAATGCTCAATAGGGTGATAGATCCAATCACCTATACAAGGTTCTTTTTCATCATATAAACCGATTATATCTGCGAGTAACCTTCCATTACCATCAAAAATTCTCCAAACCTTTTTAACACCTGGGTTGATAGTTTTTTTAACATTTTCACTTACTTTTATTTTTGGCGCCCAATTTAGAGCAACTAGTTTGTAAACACCTCCCAATGCACTCTGATTTCCACCTGTTATTAGTTTTGTACCAACACCATAAGATAATCGGGATAGGGTTTCCTCATGAAGCTTTTTTTCTTCCTTATTGTTAATACCTCTTTCCATGATTTGGTGTACAATGGAATCAATCGTGAATTCATCGAGTTCATTAGAAAGTACAATGTTAATATTAGGAAATCCAGCCTTTTTGAACTCCCGATAAACCTCAACAGATAAATATGCTAGGTCACCTGAATCAATTCTAACCCCCATTATTTCTTTTCCTCTCTCTCGAAGCATTTTTGCAACTTCAATAGCGTGGGGGAGGCCTGATTTCAAAATATTGTAAGTATCAATTAAGAGTAAGCATTTATCTGGAAAGACCTCTGCATATGACTTAAAAGATTCCAATTCCGAATTAAATGCTTGAACCCATGAATGTGCTTGAGTCCCAATTATCGGACATTTCCAAATTTTTCCTCCTTGTACAAATGATGTTCCTATACATCCTCCAATAAGGGCTGCACGAACACCAATATATGCACTATCTCCTTGTGCTCTTCTTAATCCAAATTCAATGATTTTTCCCTTTCTTGCAGCATTAACTATTCGTGCTGCTTTAGTCGCAATCAGGGTAGAATAATTGATAATATTAAGTAAAGCAGTCTCAACTAATTGTGTTTCGATAATTGGACCAGTTACGGATATTATTGGGGTATATGGAAATATCACAGAACCTTCTTTAACACCTTCGACTTTACCTGTGAACTTAATCTTAAATAAATGCTCTAAGAACTCTTCTGAAAACATTTTCTGCTCTTTCAAATAATTAATATCGCTTTCTGTGAATTTGAGGTTCGAGAGATATTCAAGAGCTAGCTGAATCCCGCATACAATGGTATAACCTCCCTTGAAAGGATTTGATCTGAAAAAAAGATCAAAAGTTGCATACTCTTTTTTGACATCCAAGTCGAAATACCCTTGACTCATTGTTAATTGATATAAATCTGTAAAAAGAGCACGATCCTTTTCGTAGAACATAGGTTTTCATCAACAGACATAATAAGATATCAATTTTTTAATTTTCTATACTCCTATTTAAAATTTGGAAAAACAACAGAAAGACTCTCTGAAGGAAGCAGACGTTTCCAGTGGCTTTTAAATATAAGTAGTAATTATTAATTATCGTGAAGAACCATGTTCGGATCTTAGAATGTTCCGAATTGAGTTCATTTTTATCT
>CAZALJ010000260.1:0-3730 GCA_964485715.1 uncultured archaeon | reverse complement strand
TTCAGTAAAAATAACGAGGTTTTAAGGACGAGTACTTTCTGTTAGATGGCTTAAAAAGGCTTCTTATTTTCACCATTACCAATTAATTTTATTCTTTTATTCTCTGATCAATTAGAACTAAAATATCTTATTTTCAAGTGATATTGTCTAAAAATTAGTTATTTAACTTACTAACAGTGTTTTTTGTCGGTTTTTATCTATCTTACCATATGATTATTTTGATTGAGATCTGACACAATTTTTCGAAATGTGTCTTATTCGAATATCTTTTCTATATTTCAAGGTGCGTTTTTCATTTCTTATTCAAAGCGAATTTGTCTACAAACACATGGACGTTGAGAAGAGTGCAAGTTACAGATCAATTCGGAATAAAAAAGTCGTTAGATCAAGTGTTTCAATTATTATTCATGTCAACAAATCTTTTTTCCTCACTAGAGTTTCAGAATAAACTCTGTTTTCTTCAAATGAAGAAAAAGAACCAATATTCGGATTCTGAACTTAAACTACTACTAACCTATTTCCTTGACCTGATTGAGTATTTCTCTCACGAGAGAGTGCAAATGATCCAAGATCCAGCAGATAGTTCTCGTTATGCTCTTAGTGGAGGTTTTTAACATGTATTCGGAATATATTTCTCTTCGTAAGGAAGAACCAAGTCGAAAAGATAAGGATCGTGAGTCTCTATTAGATAAACCTTCCTTGGAACCCCAGAAAATGAAGGAAAAAGTAGTGAAGATGAATGAGGAGGATATTAATCGGTTGGCGGATCGTGCCCTCCTATTATTGTCATTTAAAGATACTTCTACTCAAAACCTGCGCTACGTATTGCGTGTCCTTGGCATTCGGACACTAGAAGAGAAAAGGAACATCTTACAAGAAATCTATCGTCTAATTCGGGAAGGTATTGTGTATGTTCCCAGAGGGTTACCTCAATTAATCGATTTGGGTTCTCGTCTCAGCATTAACAACTCCTTGGAAACTGAAAATATTGACATCTGCCTCCTTCGTCCCTATGAGGAATTAATCAAAGAAATTCAAAATGCTATAACTGATTTACAAGCTACTAAACCTGTCAGGAATCCATAGATTACTAATATAATGCAACAGATGGATGTATAAGAATGATGAATGAAGATCCTTCATTAGAGGATATTAAAAGGCGACAAGAGTTTGAAGAGCTTAAAAATTACCTAAAATCACTCAATAGTACATCTGAACATGTCCTGACTGCCACCTGGCGTTTTATAAAGCACATGCAATCAGATCTAAACTTGCCTTCTCAAACCCCCATGGGAGAACTTGTTGAGCTTTTCAATAATCTTGAAGAAATTCGGAAATTCTTTAATTTAAAAATCAGCAGTTTTACTCAGTTAAATGAACTCTTTTATGAAATAAAAACGCTTAAAGAAAAGTTAAACCTGCCAGATGATAGTTCGATAACTGATATTCTGTCTCGAATCAGCCCTGAATCGATTCCCTTTCTTGGACTGGGAGAGAATTCATTACTTAAGCGATTATTAATATTATTCTTATGAAAACAGACCTAAACCATGAATTAGAAGTGTTTCCTGTATTTGACTCCATTATCCTTATAATACATTGCACTTCAAGTATAAAGGCCTGAAATCTGATGAAACCGAAAGAAAACATATTGAAAGAAATTAACATAACAGAGGAAGAAATGGCTTGTTTAACAGATCGGGCTCTCATTTTGTTATCATTCAAGGATACAGAAAAACTAGACTTGCAAGTCCTGTTGAACCTCCTTGAGATCCAAACACTTAAAGAGAAAGAAAACATACTACGGGAGATATTTAGGCTCATTCAGGAAGGTATTGTTTATATTCCCCAAGGTTTAGCCAAATTAGTAGACCAGGGAACTTTTTTTAATATTAATGAATCCGAGGAGATCAGAAATATCGATTTATGCCTCCTCTGTCCTTATGATCAACTTATCAAAGAAATTCAAAATGAAATTATTGAAATACGATCTAAAACCGAATCACAAAAGTGAATTCACTTACATTTTCAGGTGAATTTACTACTCCAACACTTTACAAAGTACTATCGACCACACCAATCTTACTTGTCAATTTCTAAAGTTTTATCGCTTTGATAAGATACTGTATTTCTGACCTAAAATACTTTAAGAATATGTAATTATTGTATATAAAAAGAGGTAAAAAGATGTATTTCCCATTCTCTCTTAAGTCTGCGTCCAACTGGTTTGATTTTGTTCCTGAATTTCTTCTAACTCTTCCAGTGGACTCAAAATATGTTTATAATAAGGAATTTCATCATTATCTCGCTTCCACATTGGAAACCTTCTTTTCACAAGCATCTGGTGAATTTCTTTCAAATATTTTTGCGATATTAATAGAAGCAACGGAGGCTGGGAAATATATCATACTTGAAACGTTACTTTTTGCAGAGACCATTTGGGAAGCACTAGCACAGGATGAAACTCTTCAACCAGTCTTAACCGAATTAGCATTATCAACTGATAAGCTTTATTCTAAAAGTGCAGTAAATCTTTCGAGCAAACTGGAAGACATTCTCCTTCCTAGAGAAGAGGAAGCAATATCAGAAGTTGTATATGAGAAAAAGGAAGAAGATATTTTTGAAGAATCGGTTCTTGACGACATTCTGGAAGGTGCTTTAGAAGAGATTTCAACAGAGAAACTAGAAACAAGAGCTTCTCTTGACCGAGACGAATTTTTGACAATGGCTAAAGAAGCAATTTCACCTGAAGAACCTGATCTCAAAGCTCCTCCTCCGCCTCCTAAACCTGCACCACGAGCTCCAGCTCGCCCTACTAGAGCTGCTCCCCCCACTCCTCCACCTTCTGGAGCCCCTCAAGCGGCTCCTTCACCAGCTCCAGAAACTCCTCCAGCACCAGCTGCTCCTGTTAGAGCAGCTGAAGCTTATGACACTCGCGATGAAGAAGCTCCTGTAAAACGAAAAAAGGTCCTAAAAGAAGAATACAAAGAAGAAATAGAGGAAGAACCCTCAGCACCCCCCATTATAACCCCTGAAGTACCAAAAGCTGAAACAATTCATACTCATGTTCATTATTATTCGAGAATGAATTCACGTAAGACTTACCCATTTACAGTGACTTTATCTAAAATCGCGAGAAAGATTGCTGCTGATAAGTTCCATTTCCTATCTGGTGAAAAAGAAAAAGAGACCCGTGGAGAGTTTGATCTACCTGATTTTACTAAACGATTAATTGTTGAACCATTACTGAGTGGATGTCTAGTTCAACCCACCTCTCAATTTGTAGATTCACGCCCCCAAAATCTTCCAAAAGAGTTAACATTCTTTGTTACTCCGTTAGTTGAAGCAGGTTTCCGATCCACTCCTCTCAGTGGCTCTGTTTCTGTTAAAGACGAGAAAGGAATAGTTTTGCTTAAATTAGATCTTCCAGAATTGTCTGTAGCTAGTCATCGTGTTAGTAAAGTTGCAGCTTTGACAGGTACGGTTGGTGGAGGAGCCATGCCTGCTTTCGACCTGTTGTTTGGTGTTAACCTTCAAGTTACTCTCGCTAATCAATTGACCGACATTAACCCAGAGTTTGGCCAGTCTTTCGATATGTTATGGATTGTAATGGGTGCTCAGGTTCTTCTTTTCACCATTGCTGTAGGAATTGCGCTTCTTTGGTGGTGGAAAAAAGGACGAGCAAAAGTTGCTCCTGACCGTGCCACGACTATCCAGCTTTCTCAATAAT
>CAZALJ010000259.1:0-3734 GCA_964485715.1 uncultured archaeon | reverse complement strand
TTGCATAGCTATACCTCCTTAACTTTCATTACTCCCTTGCAAAAGAGCATTGGGGAGGCATAACTCTAGAATTGCTTAACCTAGCTGATGGTTCTTTGACAGTAGAGGAAACTTTCCTTATACTTAAGCTTCATTACCCAAATATTACCCTTAATAAGGTATTATCTGTAGTTAAATTATTTCAGAAAGAATCAATTCTTATTGAAGGTTAGTTTGCAAATGCAAACATTCAAAAACTAACAAAAATAAGAATTATCTGAAGAGTTATCTTGGCAACAAACTCTATTTTAGTAATAGGAACAGAGTAGATGATAACTACAGAACAAATCCTTTGGGGCTTATTCCTGTCCTTGTTTGCTGGGCTTTCTACTACTCTAGGAGCTATTACAGTCTTCATTATCAAGAAAAATGATACAAAAATCATCAGCCTTTCGATGGGATTTTCAGCCGGAGTTATGCTAGGAGTCTCTATTTTCGAGTTACTACCCGAGGCGATCAATAGCATAGGAATTCGCACTGCTGGCTTCTTCTTCTTAGTAGGAATGATTACTGTAGCGTTAATTGATTTTTTCATACCACATGAGTACATGCATGAACGTTCAAGTAGTGATACAGAAGGTGTACCGATAGATAATTCAAGCAACCCGCGCTTAATGAGAACTGGCCTTTTAATGGCGGTCGGAATAGCTATTCATAATCTACCCGAAGGTTTTGTAACAATCACAGGTAGCCTCTATTCGATTGAATTAGGGCTTATTCTGGCCATTGCTATTGCATTGCATAATATCCCTGAAGGGCTTTCGGTTGCAATCCCAATTTATGCTGCCTCTAACAATAGAAGGAAAGCTTTTGGAATATCTTTTATTTCAGGTTTAGCAGAGCCAATCGGGGCTATCATCGGGTTAACAATCATTTTAAGCTTGGGAATGGTTAATGAAGAAATTATACTGATATCGCTAGCTTTTGTCGCTGGTATAATGACTTTTATTTCACTTGACGAATTGTTACCAACTGCTCATGAAACATGTAACAATAACGGTAATGCTACTCATATTGTCACGGCTGGTATCTTAGCGGGTATGGCCGTCATGTTAGCTACCTTGATTATTATATGAATAGTCATCAATTTCGAATTCTTTTCCCAAGGTTTTATTTTTAGTCCATTCTAGGTGGTTATAAACGAAAGTCAAACACTAGACTTCTTTTCAGTATTAATGATCTGAAAATTTAGGAGTGAAAAAATCTCAATAATTTATAAAGGATAAATTGTCATTGTTTTCGTGAATGTGAAAAGAGCATGGCGATAAAATCTCTCCAAGAAATACTTCGTGATATTCTCAAAGAAGGTAGAAAGACCCCTGGTGAATGGAAAACTTTAGCAGCTCCCACACCCGACAGATTTGGATCGGATTTACTACTTTTTAATCCTACTACAGGGCCAATTTACCAAGTCCGAGCGTACGAAAAGAATCCCTTACAAATGGCGGGAATGGGAACACGAATAGCACGTGACGTTGATGAGGACTTTTTAAGACTCATTAAAAACCAAAAATCTCGCGGCAATCTAGGAATTCTCGATCTTAATTACCGTATCATACGAGAGGCTATTAACGAAGGAGCAAAGTTAGATCAAATTTTTCTGAATGCACTAAGGGGAACAAAAGATCAAGGGATAGAATTTGTCAATCTTGGGGACGCTTTTCGATCTAAAGGACAGAGGCCCCTCCCTATGCTCACAGATAAACAAAAAAAATTAGATAGGGAGTATAAAAGACTTCTCAAGAGAGAAGGAAAAACCACAATGTATGGTTAACACATGTAAAATAACTCTTTTTTTAAATCAAAGGTTATATTAAAGGATATTATTTAAAATAATTCCTCAGATTATACTTTTTTTCTGGTCAAGAAGTAAGTAAACCAATAAGGTCATAGAAAAGTATTCATATATTTGAAATACATTATCAGTCTTTGGAAACAGTGGTTAATAATGTCTTGGTATGACGAGTACAACAATCTATTAAATGATTTCACAAGTGCTGTTGAGGACGAGCTACTGCAATATGTACGTGGCCTTATTCTTTATGGATCTTATCGAAAGGAACAGGAAGATCCTGGCTGGATTATTCCTGGAATCAGTGACATAGATTTCGTGTTAGTTGTTGACGTAGATGACATCAATAAAGAAAAACCCCCACGTAGATTAGCTAAAATAGGCGAGGCTTTATCAGTTTTTTTCGTTCACCCAGTATACGCACCTATCCTTGATTTACGATTATTGGAATTTACTGATTTACCAACTGGGATTGGTATGGGCTTTTCCCCTATTCACGCTGTTGCAGCTGCCAAATATGGAGAAGCTATTCTTGGAAAAAACGTACTAGAGAACTTTACTTATAGTGAGAAATTATTAAATCGTTCTGCCAAAATAATTATCAATCAAGGGTATGAAAGCATCAAAAGAGGTTATCTACATCGAGAGTTAGGAGAAGATCCAGTCTGTATTGAATTCGCTGACATTATTTTGGATATTGCTCATGCAGCGCTAGCGGCATCGGGAAATTTTGACTTAGTAAGACCTGAGGTTCCTGAAAAATTTGATCTTCTTTTGGGAGACGACATAGGTAGTGATGGTGTAGATATTGTCTATGAAGCTAAAAAATGGCGTATGGGCAGCCAAAAAATGAAACCATCTAGGTTTCTTCGAGGATCGCTCAAATTTTCTCAAGCTATAATAAAGCATATTAGAAATCCTTTTAATACAAATAAACCTTGATCTCATCACTTTTTTCTGTTTAAAGGAGAAGCAAACATATCAATTAGATAACTGATTATATTAATCGTAAAACCGTTATTTGTGTATTTAATTTTCTTAATGGCATACATGTTAAGGATTATTCGTATCTAATATATATCAAAGTTATAACTAGTCGAAATAAGAAATTACTTAGAGCTTTAGGAGAATAGGAATGGAAAAATCACGGAAGGAACCCGAGGATGTTATTAAGGCTCCAGAAGACGTTCCATCAATGTCCAAGATACCTTGGCTAAGACCAGATCTCCTTCGTCGCAAAAAAGCCCAATACTATTATGAAACAAGTGATTTGGTGATAATAGCTCTCTTTTGTGCATTAGGAGGGATTCTTAGCACTTTTTTCGGTTATGTAGGTAATCTAATCAATAGAGTTCTTGGAATTCCATTTGGGGGTGGGCAAATTATCGCAGGACTTCATGTTTTTTGGATTGTACTTATCTATCTTTTAGCAAATAGAAAAATTGGTGTAGCGTTTATAGCAGGAATTATAAAAGGATTTGTTGAATTCTTTTCTGGCAGTGCACATGGTATCCTAGTTCTTCTTATTTCTGGTACTCAAGGATTAGTAATAGAAATCATCTTGATTATTTTTCTCTCCTCTAATAATAAAATAATCATTTCCTTCGCTTCGGGGTTAGCGAGTGCGTCGAATGTATTTATTCAACAACTTATTTTTTTCAACTCACAAATTCCTCCTCTCTTCATTGCTCTTATTGGAATAATAAGCTTCGGGTCTGGAGTTGTTCTCGGAGGTTTATTCCCAATTGCAGTATTTCATCTGTTCAATGAATCTACGATTCTGAACTGGCGGAAAACCCCTAAATCATCAGACCAACTAAAATACATCCAGTTAATTCGAATCAGTATAATAATCATCTTAGTGATTAGTGAAATTGGAGTTTTCTCATTTTTAGTTTTCCAA
>CAZALJ010000258.1:0-3749 GCA_964485715.1 uncultured archaeon | reverse complement strand
ATGAAATCCCCTCCTATTCATACTCCACATATTCAAAGGGAGCTCAGGAGTATTACTAAGTTAGTAGAGCAATCTCTAAAGGAAATAAAAAAGAAACGCAGTAATATTGTGTTCTTAGCAAAAGTGCGACAAGTTATGCTCAACACAATTAATGAGCAGCTTTCTCGACCTCGAAACGAAATTGAATCTGATTATTTACTCTTCAAAGTCCAAAAATATATTCACAATCAAAATGTCGATGATCATTTACTACAACAGGTTCTAGACCATGTTTTATCTTACGGGGAAATTATTGGGAAATTAGAACGTAATGATGTTGGTGAATTAATTTTAGCTGTAGAGGGTTCCTGTGAAGGTGAAACAATTAGTGATTTCTCGTGGGATGAATCTGATCAATATGAAAAGCAATGTGTAATTTGTCGTCATCCTATAAGGTCAAACAGAGATAACATTGCCTGTCCTTTTTGTCAAAATACTTTTCATCGTAACCACCTCCTTGAATGGTTAAAAGTTTTCAATCAGTGTCCTATGTGTCATCAAAGATTAACTATGTTTTCCAATCAATCATAGATCTTTGTATTTTTTGCTAGAGCTTTGTTAATCATCTAATTTTTAGCGGAATTGGCTACACTCTTTTTTTCAAAAAATATTTCCCTTCCTGGATGAACCCAAAACCAATCTGAACGAATAAATTGATATTTTTACAAAATATAATAATAAAAAGGTTCAGGTTATTAAAATTGATAAGATGTACTCAAATGATACATTTGAGTACCTCATCTGATCATATTTGTCATCAATTTTACTGTTTCTATTGAGAATATGAAAATAATTTCAAAAACTTTTTATTAAACCAAACTATAAGACCTACAAACAAAGTATTGATGTCGCGCCAATTTGAATAATTAAAAAAAGACATAATAGCAATTTTTTCGGGATATTTAGATTGATGGGATAGCTAGAGGTAATTTTGTGAATGACTCCAGATGAACAGTTTAGCCTGGATGGAATAGATGAGTTAGATACCCAAGTAAAATTATATCAGATGGGTGTGGAATCATTTAGTCCATATGCTGCCTCTGGCAAAGTTGATATGATCATTCGCTCTGAAAATGGGGATCTTGTACGTTATGCTGATATTAAAGTATGTACAGGCGTACGAAAAGGTGCAAATATTGTATGGGAGTTAGAATTTGGGTTTTTTATGAACAATGAGAGTTTTATTATCTTAGCTGTTCGCTTACCGGAAAAAGATAGTACTTTGAAGAAACACTACATTGTCTTAGAATCGAAAAAATTCTTGGTAATTGCGCAAAAACATAGAATGAAAGTCCAAAGAGATAGTTGGATAGTGAATATACCTTTTTCTGATCTTCAAATTCTAAATAAACAATCAAAATCTAAATTGTCTAAACCCTTGACTAGATCCCTGAAAAAATATTTTGATAATTGGGATTGCCTTCTTGATTGGCGAAGTAACCGCTAATTTTGATGAAGATCTCTGTTAGACATAAAGCCCTCTGCTTGGCCCTACTCCTTCACCTTGAGCGATCTGTCGATTTCGTTCTGCCAAATCCATTAGAGACTTTTGAATTCTCTCAGCATCCTTAATAAGTTTAGAGGTGTCAATTTCCAGATTTTTTATCTTGCTAATTGCGTCAATTAGTTTGGCAGCTCCTCCTGGATCAGGATACGGAGTGGTTACAGACACAAGTAATGAAAAGCCTTCGATCGGAGTGAGAAGGGCCTCATTCATAATCGCACCAGAAAGGCCAGAGATAAAACCAGTATGGGGCTTGGGGAAGTCATATTTTTCTAATTCTTTATTTTCTTTGTAGACTTGAGGTTCAGCTACTAAATATACTTTATTGGTTTTCTCATCTCGAGGGTCTGCTACAAACCCATCTAGACAAATCACTTGTTTTGTTCCAATACCTATTGCCCATTCCAACATGGCATTTGCAAGAAAATAGTACGCTTGAGGTGGACAAGGAGATTCACCGATTAGAATGACTATTTTACGTTTTTCACAGCCATAAATCCTATAAGGATAAGCTAGAATACCATCGATAAACACAGAGACAGGAGGGATGAGAGGAGAACGAATTGATCCAATCCACTTTAAATCGAGTTCCTTTATCATGTGTTTTGCAGCGATATTACCAACCAACCCATGTCCAGGAAACCCAACGGCAATCCATTCAGGCCTAATATCAGTTGTACATTCACACACTGTTTTACTAGGATCTGAGTGTAAAACAAGCTCAGATGAATTTCTTTCCATGATAAAACCTCTTTTACTTGATTTTTGACCATTCTAGTTCAATCAATAAATGAAATATAAATCCTAAGTTGGTGATTCTTATTATTGATTTTAAAATTTTAAAATATCTTGACCTATTCTCCACAAACTCCGATCACAATTGCTTGTAGGTTAAGGAATAGTATTTGTGCGAAGCCAATACAATGGAATACTCTTTAATTTTGTGTTAAAGTCTACAATTTCTACAGGTTTAGTTATATAACAATTAGTTCCAAGTGAATAGGCTCGTGACACATCTTTTGCATTAGCAGAGGTTGACAGAATCACAATAGGAATATAATTGGTTTTTTTATTGCTTTTCAAGATCTTGAGCACTTCAAAACCATTCATTCGTGGCATTTTAATGTCTAGGAGAATTAAATCCGGTTCTAAACCTTTTTTCATAACAAATTCGACAGCTTCCTCCCCATCTTTTGCCCATTGGATTTCTAGGTTTTGAACTACTGATAACATTGCACGTTTGATAAGGAAAGCATGATCAGGGGAGTCCTCAACAAGAAGTATTACATTTTTTCTTTCAGAATCTTTCATACGCCACATCTCATGGTTTCTACTGTTTTTGAAACTAAATATTACGATTTATGTGAAAGAGGACGGTAAGATGGCATGGTTAAGCCAAAATTCAAGAATAAGATCAAGAGTTTTTTGTAACATGTTAGAATCCGAAGGTTTCCTGACCCAAGAGTTTGCACCAAGGGAAAAACAATGTTTAATTCGAGAGAAATCTCGTGATCTTGAAAATATAATGATTGGAATAATTCTATGGGAGGAAGAGTCCTCTTTAAGTTGTTTTAAGATTGAAATACCCTCAAAATTAGTGCTTTGGATCTCTAATAAAACCAATGAAATAGTTGGGGATGTTTTAACTTCAAGAAAGTCTAAAGCAGCAACACCATTCTTGTACCAGAAAACAGTTATCTTTTTCGAGGAAGAAGATTCTAGGATTTGTTTTATGAGAGGTGCTTGCTCGATGTCATTATCTACTAGTAAAATATTGTGACCATTACGTTGATCCACTTACCTCAACCTGAATCATTAACATGATTTAATAAAGTAAGAAACAATCATACTTACTGAAAATGAATTTTTAATAGTTAAATTTTACTTTCACAAATATATTTTTCTTTAGTTCTATAAAATCTCTCTGGATAATTAGTTATTTCTATTTTGGATAAGTTATTGAAGGAAGTCAAATAGTATTATACAGTCCTTTGATAAAAACCTAGTTGTATGTAAAAAAGCTCGGAACCAAAAAAGGTTAAAGTACAATTAGAAAAAGCATTTAAGCAATATAGATTCAGGCGACCTAGCCGTGTCATACACAAGAATTGTTCTATTAACTATATTTTTGAGTTTATGGACATTTAATCTTGATTCCGCCGATGCTGCTGTGACTGCTAGCTGGGGGGACGTGGTAGACGTGAAT
>CAZALJ010000257.1:0-3781 GCA_964485715.1 uncultured archaeon | reverse complement strand
ACTCGATTATATGATGATGCACGAAAAGATTTGGCTAAATTTATCAACGCGAAAAATGCAGCTGAAATTGTTTGGGTACGGAATACAACTGAAGCATTGAACTTGGGAAGTAACTGCCTCAAGCTTAATGGAGATAGTGTAGGCACCATCATAACAACTTCTGAAAGTCATAATTCCAATCTTGTTAAATGGGTTCGGTTACAGAATCTAGGAAAAATTAATCTGAAAATTATGGAAATACCCTTAACGGGAGATTTTAATATTGAAGAATTTACGGACATTGTGGAGAAATGTGATGAGGGCAATTTCCTTGCGAGTCTAAACCACACTAGCAATGTCACTGCCGCTCATATCCCTGAAAAAGAGATAGCTAAGATTATACACGAAAGGGACGGCATTTTACAATTGGATGCAGCCCAAAGTTTCCCACATAGACCACTTGACGTTCAAAAAATGGAAATAGATTTTCTAGGTGCGTCTATGCATAAAGCGTGTGGGCCTACAGGTATGGGGTTTCTTTATGGGCGTTATGATCTTCTGGAAAAATTAGAACCTTTGATTTTAGGTGGGGAAACTGTTTCTGATGTCCATTATCCTAATGATATTAAGCTTCTAAATCCTCCAGCCAAATTTGAAGCAGGCCTCCAAAATTATGCGGGAGCAATCGCATCAGGCGCAACTGTACGATATTTAACTTCAATAGGAATGGAAAAAATAGCAGCTCATGAGACACTCCTCAGTCGAATGATGATAACAGGTTTGAAGGAGATTCTGGGTAATAAAATACAAATCCTTGGCCCAGAGAATCCTGAAGACAGAGCAGCATTGGCAGCTATTGATTTAAAAGGGCAAATTAATCCACATGAGGTTGCCATTCTCATGGATGATATTAATAATATATTTCTACGGTCAGGATACCACTGTACACACGCCTTCCACCACGAGAAACATCTCGATGTTGGTACATTACGCCCTAGTTGGTATCTGTATAACACTGTTGAAGAAGTGAATATCTTCATCGATACATTGCAAGAAATATTTGACATCATGGCTTAAATCATTTATTAAATTTTTTTTAGTGTTTAAAATGTCAATAAAAGATCAAGATACAGCAAAGACATTGATCATTGAGTTATTAAAAGATATGAAAGAAGCAACTACTGCTGAATTAATTGAAGAAGCAGAAACACTTGGAATCGCTGAATGTCGTGATCGCGTACCAGCCGCTTTAGCTGAACTAAGTTCTCAAGGATTAATCACAAAAACGATCTCAAAAGAAAAAAAGGCGATCATTTGGACTCTACCTGAAAAATAATCGCATATGAACGAAAATAGAGCAGGAAATAGGGTAGTTGGAATGGAAAGCTAAAGAGCCCACCCGATCAGGTGTTTATTACCAAGATGAACATTATCTAGATGATTTTTAGCAGCTTTATAACATTCTTTAACTTGTGGGAGAGGTGTAACCGGAAGATCCATTAAAAACGAATCAGGATGGAAAACTAGAAGAGAATAGGGAATAGATTTATCCAATGTCGCTAAAAATTTCGCAATTTCTTTCACTTCTTCTTCATCGACATAACCAGGTACTAATAACGTGGTTGCAGTTAAGACTGGATCCTTAGGTCTCTCATGATAGAATTTGTGAAAACATTTCTCAAAATTTACAAACGACTGTTCATTAGAAACCCCACTTAAGACTTGAGAGAGTGAAGACGAGAAATATTTCAGATCAAACTTTGCATTACCACCTGTTTTAAGAGATAAAGCGACCGCATTCTGTACAATTTTCGGATTTCCTGCTCCATTCCATTCCCAACAAACACGAATAATTCGATCGGGGGCAACATCTAGGGCTTTTTTACTTGCCCGAAGTGCCCAGGGTAATTGTGGTTCAGGAGATCCCCCAAACCAACAAATACAGGAAATTTTTGGATTATTTTGAATTTTAGTAACAAATTTTTCAAAAGTGTAGATTTCTGCGGATTTTATCGCTCTATGTTGATCGTTCTGGCACCCTAGGCACGAGAAATTACACCCATAAAGAAAACATGCAAAATTATAATAGTCGTATTCTGGTCCATTCTTATACGAAAAATGAGGATATCCCCCTGAGGTTCCTCCTGGACAGAAATATGTACTACAGCAATTCGTAGGAAGGGGATCAAGGTATGTATGTAACAATGCTTTATTTTTTCCAGCAATGGGTCTAAAATGTCCATCAATATTTTCCCTAATCCCACAGTATCCTTTTTCCCCTAGTCCAATAAAACACTCATTTGAACAGAGGTGACACTGACGTCCATCTTCATTGTTAGGAACAACTGGTGTTAGGTGCCAGATTGAACGATTCTCGCCATGGGAAGAACGTGAGAGTTCAACTGCCTCGTTAGGGTACTTTTTAACGCAATCTGGACATATTCCTAGTTTTTTGGCGAATATTGGTGGTTTCGTACCACATATCTGACATTTAGCCATCAGTAATCAACAGAAAAAATATATGAATGATAAAGACATATATGCCTATTATTTTCATCTTAAAATTAATTTCAATTGAAAAAAATTGATAAAAATATAGTCAATTCATCTAAGATCTTCTTCGCCTCAACTCCTATAATACAACCAAAATGAGCTAAACAAAGAGTACTATAATCAATACCTTTCAATTTATCTATAGTCTGCCGAAAATCTTTTTAATTACAGAATGGTGATATCAATGGCGATATAAAGGCATTATCTGCTATTTTAAAACCGATTGAATCTCCAACGAAGTTATTCTTATTTGTTTCATCAAGTATAGAAATGTGGTCTCTAATATGCTCTGGAATGTTATTTTTTTCCTCAAAACAATCGTCGGATATATCCTCAAGATATAAAAAATGAAAGTTTTTAAACTTTTTTTAGAAAATCATTTTTGGTGCTGGCCTAAAAGGGATATGTGAGGTTTTTTCTATAGCTGTAACATGATTTAACTTAATTGACAGTCAATTCGCTCATCTAATTTGATTAATGGTAGATAAAATGATTAAAAGAACTCATACGATTTTTGGAATAGTCACGATTTCATATTTTTTTGTCTTTACAACTAGGGCTAAAAATATCAACTTTTTCGAATAAAGTCTGGTTTTTCAACTTGGTTTCAAAGAAATTCTGCAATTATGGAAGTATAATAACCAAAAAAGTAAGAATAGTATGAATATAAAAGAGAGGGCCATGATATGACAGTATTAGAAGAGTTAAAGCAAGTAAAAGAGCTTATGTATCAAGGACATTATCAAGAAGCACTCCATGAATTAGGGAAATTGGAGTCAAGAGAACTTGCGGATGATGACCGATTAGCATGCCAACTACAAAAATGCTCCATTTTAACTATAATGGGGAACTTTGAGAATACCCTTAATCTTGCTAACCAAGTATTTCAGGACAGTAAAAGACTCGGAAAACCTTTGCAAATGATTAATGCGTTGATTTCAAAAGGAGAGAATCTTATATGGCTTGGACGATTAACTGATGCTTTGAGTATGTTGGAAAAGGCTGATCATATCCTCAAACAAGTAGACTCTATCCAACCATCAACCATCAAAGAAAAACAACTATTATTAAATTATTTTAACGGTTTAATTCAGGTTAGAAAAGGAGATCTTTTCAATGCATTGGAAAAATTGCTAAAAGGTCCGGTTTTGAGTGAGGAGCTCATTACTAAGCGTGAGGAAATAATTATTAGGAATTTTTGGAATCTTAGTATGATTTATAATTGGCTGGGACAATTTGATCTAGGTTT
>CAZALJ010000256.1:0-3784 GCA_964485715.1 uncultured archaeon | reverse complement strand
TTACCCATTCTTAATTTTATTTAGATCTGACAAGCATAATAGTGTATTAATAAGCCTTATATTTATAATAAAGCTACAGGAATAATCATAAGCCTTATATTTATAATAAGCCTTATATTTATAATAAAGCTCAAGGAGTAATCATAATTTGAACAATATTTAGACAACAAATAATCAGAAACGTCATTTTAAAGAGAGGAGAGTTTGATAAAGCATATTTATTCTGAATATGACTACTCAAAGTCTATGATGAAACAGATTCAAATGAACAGAAGAAGAAAGATTAATACTACTAATTTGTAAAAATTCTTAATGACCAATGAATACTCTAGTTTATGTGTTTAAAAAAAAATTAGCCGCTGTGGCTTAGTTGGTAGAGCGACAGACTCGTAAGGCCATTTTCCATTGAGAAAGAAACCCAAGAAATCTGTTGGCCGTGGGTTCAAGTCCCACCAGCGGCTTTTCCCTCTAATGCCCATATGTTAGAGAGTAGATAAGAAACGATCTTGCAAAATTATTTTGATAAAATCGTGAAAAACAAGTATCGGATGAGTGAAAAAATGAGTGATAACCTCGTCCATTATCTCCATTCCCTGTTGATAGTCTCGCTGAATTAATTGCTTCAACTCTGATGATATAACAAGTGATTCCAGTTTTAAGTAATATTCCTGAATTCGTTCTTTCCATTCTCCTCGAGTTCGACGGTCTAGTCTGTAAATTATGGGGGTCTCAATTTCGTGTATAGTAAGCTTATTCTGAGAAATATATTGCCAAAAGACGAGAGGAAATGAATATCCTGCTTCGTTAAGAGTGGTTGGAAGCTTTTTTGTCTTATATCCTTTTAACCCACAGAAAGAATCAGTAAGATTGAGAGAAAAACAATGGTTGACGGTTCTTGTAATTATCATGTTGGTAATATATCGATCTACTGGTACTAATGTATTCTGTTTCCAAAAACGGTAAGAAAGATAGCGACTTGTTGAAACTAGGTCAATTTTAGGACGAGACTCAAAAGTTTCAAGAATTTCCTTTATACTAAAAGGTGCATGCTGGAGATCTGCATCGAATGTAATTAAAATGTCATAATTGCTTTTCGCTTGTTGAAATAAAGTAAGAATAGTCCTCCCGTAACCAAGAGGGCCGGTAGTGTGACGAGTATGGCTAAATGGATAAATTTTTGCTAATCTTTCATAAATTACTTGAGATTGATCTGTACTCCCATCATCAACTAATAACACTTTCATCTCATAATCTTGGCATTCTTGGTTGATAAATTCGTAAAGAGAGCTAATACATTCGGAGAGGTATGCTTGCTCGTTATACAAAGGTATTCCAACTAATACTTTTGTAATAAAGATTCCTCCATTAGAGAAATTTAAATAAAAACCATTTTTAGGTTGAGAACGGCCTCTTCGCCTTCTTCCATGTCGATAATGGGACTAGAACTTTTTAAGAGTGTAGTAATCTGTCAAGATGTTTCAAGAAAGTCTTTTACTATAAAAATGGCAATAATTTTCAAATTAACGATCAGGAGTATGTGGCCAAGTGTTGATAACTTATTTTGTATAATTAGCGCTTTTTTGTTTGTTGATTGTAAATCAGTAAGCTCAAGTTACCTTTATCAATTCTTTGACTTCGGCAAATAAAATCTTCTGCATCTGTCAACTTCTAGCTGAACCCCAGAAGAAGACTACATCCTCATATTAAGGGGTATGAAATCTTTTTAAAACCTACTCTTCTCGGGTAAATCGGAATGTTCCAAGTTATTTGGGTCATTCGCGGCACAATAGGAGAATGAAATTTCTAAATGACTGATCTTGATCCTGAACTTCAAGCGATCTTAAGAAAAAAGGCAGCTTCTCTCCAAAAAAAAGTAAAATTCTTTGATAAGGTCAACAGCAATGGGATTACAAATGTAACTGATGATAATATTGATGAGATAATACGAATGTCTCCTTTACCAGTCCTAGTAGACTTTTCCGCTGATGCTTGGTGTAGACCTTGTCAAGTAATGGCTCCTGTTTATGAGGAATTGAGCCATGAATTTGCAAATCGGGTTCTTTTTGTCAAAATCAACACAGATCATAATCCACAAGCAGCAGGTAAATATCGAATTTTCTCAGTTCCTACGTTTCTGATATTTGATAATGGAGATAGAATTGCCCAACGTGCAGGGGCTGCTCCAAAACCAAAATTCAAAGCTTGGATTGAAGAAACCCTTCACAGGATACAATAACCAACCAAGTGGGTAATCATGCGAAATAAATGGAAGAAAAAACGTCTAAGAAGAAGGAAACGCAAAGAACGCAGAAGAACGCGATAATCTTCTTAGCAATTTATCAGGATTAAATATATATTCATCTCATTTTATCATTTTCAGCAGAGATTTCTTAAATCAGTATTCAGAATACTAAGGTTATAGAGCTCCCTGAATCTATTATCAACCTAAAAAGTTTAAAAAATTTAGGTTTAAAAAAGATTTATACAACAGATATCTCAGAAAAAAGCACTTGATTATTTAAAAATCTTCACATGGTGTAGATACTGAATGATCATCGGTTTAATTGGTGCACGAGGCACAGTGCCCACAGCCGACGTAGCCACAGTCTCATTCTTAGTTGACAATCGATATCTGTTCGAATGTCCTTCAGAAATCGTTCAGGCATTTTATAAATTTCAACAATGCTGGATAAAGCAGCAAAGTCTATCGAAGAATCCTAGACTTGCTGCTTTGGGAAAACCAACATTTGGCAAAATTAGTCACATCATTCTATCTCACCTACATTTTGATCATTGGGGGGGGTTAGCTCACATAATACATCGTATTATGTTATTTGAAAAAGAAAAAAGAACAGCTAATCCCTTAAAAATTGTAATTCCAAGAGATTCAACCCTTCCTTTTCAACAACGAATGAGGCAACTGTTCGCTGATACGAACTTAGATTTTCCGTTTTCAGATGATGAATTTTTTTATCGACTACTAGCAATAGAAGTTGGAGAATCCGTTAGAACCGTTTTACGGATAATTGTTATTGATGAAGGTGAAAATATTTCATTAGATCCTGGATATTCCTTATTAGCTAAAAGGAACAAACACTTTGCCTTAGGTTCTTATTCTTATAAACTAGAATTTAAAATAACAAAATTAAACGTTGAAAAAGCCAAAAAATTAGGCATTCCTTTTAATAGGACTTTAAAGCGAATAGAAAAAAGCCAGGACTCCTTTCAGATAGGGGGGCATGAAATATCTCGTTCTGACATTTTTTTTGATAGCATTACCGTTTTATGCTATTCAGGTGACACACATGTGGATTCTGAACTCTTTACATTCTTCAATGAATGTCAAATCCTAATTCATGAATCAACATATCTTACTCCAGAGGAGGATTATCACCTCAATTCGCACTCAGATGTTAAATCTTTGATAAAAAAAGCCAATAACCTACCCAATTTAAAAGTGCTAATTCCCATTCACTTTTCAATTCGCTACACGGAGGAAGAGATTTCTGAATGCTTAGCTGCTTTTCCAGAAAAATCATATAGGTTAATAAATCCAATAAATGATTTAATCGTTCAAATAGAACCAAAAAAAGCTGTCAACATTTTGAAAAGAACAGATTAATCTTATTCTGTTTTAAAATACACCAAATTTGAATAGGGCACTAGGTTATTAAAATTGATAACAGTTTATTCAATTTTATTCACACGAGGTCATCAACTAGCTCGTTACCGCCGCTAGCCTCCATCGTGTGGGATGTAACCCGACATCCTCTATCCTGTCAGC
>CAZALJ010000255.1:0-3791 GCA_964485715.1 uncultured archaeon | reverse complement strand
GATGTTTTTTTGCCACGATAAGATTTTCTAGCACAACCTTGACTCGATCATCCTCGTCAACTCTGTCTCTTGCTTCTTTATCTCTTTGTAGTTTATCCATCACATAATTTGCCAAATAAAAGGCAGATACAGCAGTATCAATATCTGTATGATATGTTATTGCTAAATTTTGTAACAATTCATTGTACATTACTTTATATGTGCCAAAAATTTCAAGAACATTTCTTCTTCTCTCGAGAATTTCCTTGAGCTCATCAATTAAAGACATACCGTATTCTACGGCCATTAAATCACCCTAAGAAAAGATCAGGATTTATTAGACTAAGTAAGTTAATATGCATTTACTATTAAAGCAACATATATTTTCGCTCCCTACACACTGATTGTGAAATTAAAATCTAAATAAAATGACTTTGAAGGCTTTATAGATAACATTATTATTTTAAAAGTCTAAGAGAGTTCAATACTGTTAGAATTGTCACCCCTACATCACCAAACACCGCAGCCCACATCGTAGCAAGCCCCATTGCTCCTAAGAGAATGAATAATGCTTTAATTCCTAATGCCATCGCTATATTCTGTTTTGCTAATTTATTTGTCTTTCTCGATATGTCTATCGCATCAACCAGCTTTTGCGGATCATCATCCATAATTACTAAATCAGCAGCTTCAATGGTTGCATCTGATCCCATAGCACCCATAGCTACACCAATGTCCGCCCTAGCAATCACAGGAGCATCGTTGATGCCATCACCTACGAAAACAACAGAGCCATCCTTCGATTTCTCATGGATATATCGTTCTAAGATTTCAAGTTTATTCAGAGGCATTAGACTCGCATAAGTCTCTTCTTGATTAATTCCTAACTCTTTTCCGACCCTTTCAGCGATATTTTTAGTATCACCAGTTAACAGTCCATTAGGAATCGCAAGATCCTTTAATTTATTGATTGCCTCAAAGGAATTGGATTTAATTTTATCATCTATAATAATATGTCCTATATAAATTCCATTTTTGATTACATAAACAACGGTCTCATCTTGAATACACTTGGGGTGCGGGCAATCTATTTCATGAACCATCTTGTCATTACCAAGGACTATCTCATCTTTATCTGAAGTTCGCACTTTAACTCCTAAAGCTGGTAGTTCTTCATGTTCTTCAATTTGAGATAGATCAATAGGTTTACCAAAGGCTCCCTTTATCGAGACCGCTATTGGATGTGTAGAATGAGCTTCAGCAAGAGCTGCATAACTCAGTATGTCATATGGGCTATAACCCTCCATAGGTACAATGGTTACCACTTCAAATTTCCCCACAGTTAGTGTTCCTGTTTTATCCCATAATACGGTTGATATATTGTTTAATGAGTCAATTACATTAGCTCCTTTGAGTAAAATTCCTTCTCGAGAACTTTTGCCAATGCCAGAAAAATATACAAGGGGAATCGAAACGACCAAAGCACATGGGCACGAAATAACTAAAATTACAAGTGCTCTGTAAACCCACACATCAAAAGACTGGCCAAATAAAAACGGAGGAATTATTGCTAAAACAAGAGCCGTCACAAGTACAAACGGAGTGTAAAAACGAGAAAAACGCGTAATAAATAGCTCAGTGCGAGATTTATTGCTAGCAGCGTATTCGACAGCATTCAAAATTCGAGTGACTGTTGAATCATAACAATAAGACGAAACTTTGATACGAATACTATTACTGGTGACGGATCCAGAGAAAATCTCCATCCCAGGTTTAGCAGAAACGGGCCGAGACTCACCTGTCAAAGCTGACATATCCAAAGTAGTTTCTCCTTTCACAATTGTACCATCCAACGGGATACGCTCCCCAGGTTTAACTAAAATGATATCATCAGGATAAACTTCTGCCACTGGAACTGTTAGAATTCCTTGTTCTTTGACAAGATGAGCTTGATCAGGACGAATATCAAGAAGAGAAGTAATTGAGCTTCGTGAATGATTTACAGCCTTCGTCTGTAAAAATTCTCCAATTGTGTAAAAAACCATGACTGCAACAGCCTCAGGAATCTCCTGAATTAGGATAGCTCCAATGGTTGCGACAGACATAAGGATATATTCATTTGTAAAATCATAATTTTTCAATTGCCGGGCTGCTTTCCATAATACTTTCCAGCCAGCAATAAAATATGCTAAAAATAACGAAACATACCCAAAAAATATAACCATTTCAGACATCGAGGGGTGAATTAAAACAATACCCAAAACTAAGAGGAAAATTGAGACAAAAATCTGAAAAATGGAATACCACTCATTAACAGGTGTTTGAAGATCATCAGTCGTTGTAACAGGAAGCGCAAAGACCCCTGGTTCAATTTTAGAGATGATTGTATTGATCTCATCCATATGGGAATCGCATCTTTTATTTCCACAATTAAAAGCAAGACTTCGAGTAGTGAAATTTAACTGGACATTGGAAAATTCATGATTCTTCAGCGAATCTTCAATCTTTAGAGCACAGTTGGCACAACTTAACCCTTTAAGGGAATATCTATGGAAATCTTGACTCATCTTAATGATCCACCGTTGACAATTCATTTTTTGCTAAGTGTTTGAATGTATGGGTTAAAATTAGTTCAAGATGTGGTTTTTTAAGAGAGTAAAACTTCATTAGATCAAGTCCCGTTAAATGTTAAATCTTCTCATAGGTGATCCAAGTGTTCTAAAGCCTGGAGTAAAATTGGATCAAGATGTTCTGTTTCTAGAGAATAGTAGACCTCTTTACCCTCACGACGATAGTTTACAAATCGTCCTCGCCTTAACTCTTTCAATTGATGAGAGATAGCCGATACAGACATATTTAAAACTTCAGCGAGATCACACACACAAAGTTCAGCCTCGGTTAGAGCTAGAAGAATTTTTATGCGTGTTTCACCTGAAAGGAGTTTGAACAAGTCAGCTAAAAGCCATGGTTTATTTTCTTCTATCTTTTGACGAGCAATTGCTATTTTTTCAGGGTGAGTTTCTAAAGTTTTGCACGGTTCCACCATTTTTATCAAAATCCACTCAGTTAGACTAAGAAGAAAAGAGATTTATAAAGTTGTTCAATTGTTCAAATGTTCAAATGTAATACTAATTCTTGATAAAAAAATTTGATCATTATCAAATCCTCGCTCCCACCCAGATGGACAGGGAGTAATTAGACGTTAGACAATCCATTTTCAGTTAAGATTTGGTTTATTTTCGTTCTTGTACCAGCGGTAATTTCTTCTTGCCATGATTTTAAACCAGACACTATTGCGCCCTGACCTTCCAGACGTTTCAAACCGATTTCATGCTCGATTTTATTACGAGAAAAGGTAATATCCTCTAAAATAACGACTTTATAACCATTATCTAGAAGATCTAATCCGGTTTGAGCAATACAAACATCAGTTTCAAAACCACAAATTACAGCCACCTTCCTTTGGGTATTTCTAATGGCTCTCTGGATATTCTTTTGACCCCAGCAACTATATACAAATTTTGAATACACAGAAATGTCACCTAATGGTTCCAAAAGATTTTCATGAATAGACCCTTTCTTCTGAATATCCTCCGCAGTAACGATGAGGGGAATCTTCAACACATAAGAAAGTTTGATCAAGTGATTATACTTACGTATGAAGATTAATTGCTCTTCTTTAGTGAGACCTTGCATAAATGTCGATTGGACATCAATAATGATGATGAAACAGTCATTAACATTAATCAAATTTGGTGAACGAGACAGTGGTTCAATTATATCCATTGTAATTCATTCTTGGGGTTGAAGCA
>CAZALJ010000254.1:0-3820 GCA_964485715.1 uncultured archaeon | reverse complement strand
ATTTGTTTTTCTAAAAACTCTATATAATTCCCCAATTGAGTAGTCAGGTAATCAACGTAATATCTTGGAATGGTATCACTCGCTAACGGAGGTGTATCAAACAAAAACAATGGAACATTAAAAATTCGTGATAAATCCTGGTACCATTTTAAAACAGTTCCACAAATGTTGTTACCTGCAATCAACATATCAGGTTGTGCTAATCCTCCCACCCCATCAATCTCGGATAACGGAGTTGGAGGGTCAGGAGAAAAGATACTGCCTAAAGAAGTACGAGCATAAGCACAGAGATCAGGACTATACCCATGACTTTCTGCTACTTGACATAACCGAGTAGAATCTTTAGCTGCTCCTGCAATTGCTCCATACTGTTCGGGATAAAGAGGTACGATATCTATTGCAATCAAGAATTCTACTGGGGCACCAGACGTCACCCACGCGATCTTCTTCCCCTCTTCATGGAGATACGGATTTTTACTCTGAATATAGTACATAGCTTGAGAGTTTTTAACATTCTGAAGACTTTCAAGACGTCTATACACACGTTTCTTTTCCTTGTCAGTAGACATAATTTATTTCTCCATTAAGATAACATTTCTATGAATGCCGAAAGACGTGTTTGTATCTGTTGTAAATTTGATAAATCAGGAGTGGTTTCAAGATTTAGGTAAGGAATGTCGAGATCTTTCAATTTATTTTGGATGGATACAAATTCAAATGTATCAGGGTCACAAAACTTGACCCCTAATAGGATAATCGCATCAGCCTTATGATTACGAATTAAACTTTCAAGGCCTTCCCAGCGTTTCTCCATATCATAAGCGGTTGGATCAGGTGTTCTTTCCAGATATGCTTGTGCATATCCTTGCAAAAAACCACTTTGGGGCATAGTAAAATTAAAGTTTCGTGTACCAAAAGATAGATCGTCAGCTACCACATAATTAAACTCAGAAACTTGTTCGAATAAGCGATAGTTATCAAACATCCCTCCTGTCAGAAAAAGACGGGGGTTATCAGAAATGTTTGGCGAGGATGAAGTGGTCTCAATTTGGTTGATCTTCATATTTAAGTAAGAATTTATCGTTTCAACAGGAAGAATATCTCCAAGGAGTAAGAGTTTAGACAACTCTTGGTATGCTAACTTCCGTTCTGAAACGAGACTTGCTAATTTTTGAAAAAAGACTCGTTTATTATTATATAATTTGATACTATTAGAGAGGGTAAACCCTTCGGGGTTCTCAGGGAATTGACTTGAGATATTTTCAATCAAAACTTCAAATTCATTTTGCAAGTATTCAACAGCTGCTTCAGTATTAACCAAAACAGGAAAGGTAAGATTATAAACCCATTGGTTTGAAAAGATCTTTCTCCAAATGTCAGAAACGTTTTGTAGGGAATCACAGGTTCCTGCAGAAAATATAATCCCGTCTAAGGTTTGAAAACCTTCAGCTAGGCCAACATCTACTATTTGCCGTAACCAAGAACAAGCGAACGTTTGAATGTATCGTTCAGAAGCTCCCTGGACTGATGAGCCTAAGGATAATATTCGAATTGGGAAAGTATTTAGAGCATGAAGAATTTCAACTGGAACACGGTTCGTAAAATACCCTAATAGAGGTTTTCCTAGTTGTTGAATGATCTTTAATGACTTGGTATAGTTTTCCAGAAAATAGATCGGAGGATGATCAAGTAGGAGATTCATATTGTTTTGTTCTATCTGATTGGCTCGTAATGCCTGATCACGATCTTGTGCTTTATTTATTTTTGTTATTCTAGTTCACCTATCCTTTAACAAGGAATTAACCTGAAAATTTAGAATTAAAGCAAGTTAGATTGGATGATGGAGACTTTTTCGATAGTGGTTAAAATATTGATTAAAAATTTTCTATTATAACTTTATTTAATTGATAGTCCCCCATCCAAAACAATGTGCTGGCCAGTAATGTTGGATGAGGCCTTAGAGGCAAGGAAGCAAACAGCTGCTTTAAGATCATTAGCTTGATTGAATCGTTTTGTTGGGATCATTTCTATGAGAGTCTCTCTCATAGGACTATCTTCATTAGTAAATATCTTTGCCATGGTGTCTCCCTCGATAAAAGAAGGAGCAATTGCATTAACACGAATGCCCCATTTGCTCCATTCTATCGCTAATTGGCGCGTCAAACCCAAAACACCAGCTTTGGAGGCCGTATATCCAATCTGAGCTCCAACCTCTACTCCTTGAAAAGCAAGAGTAGAACTAATATTGATAATAGTCCCGCTCGCTTTTGGGATCATAAGTTCATTCGCAATTTCTCTTGTTACCAGGAAAAGACCTGTAAGATTGATATCAATGACCCTGTGCCATGTTTCGAAAGTTTGATCGAGTGTAGGCGCATTCCAGGTTACTCCTGCATTATTAACTAGAATATCTATTTTTGCTACACTTTCTTTTATTCTTTTTGTCATTGCTTGAACTTGTGATTCATTAGAGACATCACATTGAATACCCAGAACATCTGCTTTGAATAAACGTGATAAACGTTCTTGTTCAGCTTCTAATGACCCATGACGCCCTCTACCGCAGAATATTAATGTTGAGACCCCAGCTTCAAGAAGACCTTCACTTATAACAGTACCCAACCCCTTGGCTCCTCCTGTGACCAATGCCACTTTATCTGTCAATTTGAATAAATCTAATACGTGAGTTGAAGTCATTTTGAAATTATTCCTCCGTCAATAGGGATTACTGTTCCGGTAATATACGAACTTGCCCCACTTGCTAAAAAAACAATGACTCCTTTCAACTCCCAAGGTTCACCCAATCTTCCCATGGGGTTCTCTTTGGCCAATATTTCGCGAAATGGACTATCTTCACTAGTAAAATGACGACTCATGTATGAAGGGAAAAAGCTTGGAGCAATAGCATTCACACGGATCCCATAAGACGCCCATTCAATTGCAAGTTGCGATGTCATACCAATTACCCCCGCTTTAGACGCACTATAAGCAGCAATACCAGGATATTCTGTACCACCAAGTCCTGATATGCTTGCAATATTAATAATTGATCCACTACCTTTAGGGATTAAGAATTGATTAGTAATTTCTCTTGTTATGAGGAATAAACCAGTTAAATTGGTTTCGATTACCATGTTCCAGCGATCTAATGGCAGGGTTTCTGACTCATGCCCCCAGGTGACACCTGCGTTGTTTACCAGCACATCTAGCGCGAAATCTTTCTCAACTAAAGCTGCTATCATTTGTTTGATCTCTTCTTCAACACTCACGTCGCATTTAATAGCTAATATTTCAGGCCCAATTTTTGCGAGATTGGAAGAAGCCTCTTCTAATGATCCATGTCTTCCTCTACCACATATAGCAACTGCAGCTCCAGCTTCAGCTAACCCCTCGGCCATTGTGTAACCTATACCAGAAGCTCCACCTGTCACCAAAGCTTTTTTTCCTGTTAAATCGAATAATTGTTTGACGTGTGTCAAGTTATTTCACCTTTTTGTAGACTATTTTTCTTAATCTTCAACTGAATCCCTATAATACACGATTGAATACTACTACAGAAAATTGAGGCAAAGAGTGGTCATTGCTAATTACTTAATTACTTCTGAAAACTTAGAAGCAACTTTCCCCAGATCCGTATAATACGTTCATCCTGACTAAGATCCGCAAGAGTATCTTCATCACCAACAAAGGTATCTAGAAGGGTGGCTGCGCTAAGAGAGCTAAGACGAGATTCATGGTATTGGAGAAGTTCTTCAATCAAGAGTCGTTTTATTCCTGGACTCATATCTACAAGAATAGCGTAAGGAGTAGCAAAGAGGTC
>CAZALJ010000253.1:0-3821 GCA_964485715.1 uncultured archaeon | reverse complement strand
TTTTCTAGGAAGGAACATTTTTCCTAAGTCTACTTAAAGGTTACTTCTTTTCTTGTAGTATATTCCATTAACGAGTTTCATCTTATGATTGTTACGTGGTGTTTCAATTATGCCGAGGTCGTCTTCATTTCATTAATAAGCCTTTTTTCGACATTCTTCATCGTTTTAATAAGGATTTCGAGAAATTCAAAGTGCTCAACAAGCTTTGCGTTTAATTCTTGGAAAAAATGACTATATTTTGATTGAAACGCTTCAATAAGTTTCAGTTTGTACTTTTTCTGATTGAAAGGGCTTTCATGTTTGAGCTGCCACTCACGTTGCATTGCTTTCTTTCGTGATGTATGTTGTTCTAAATAGACGAGCTCTATCGGTTGTCTTCGTGTCATCCGAGCACCTTTAGTTGGGGTTAATCCGCTATGTTGTGCTATTCGTACCATTAAACGACTAGTATAACCAGTATAGATTTTTCGCTTTGTACCATGAGCTTGATCCCCAACGAGAAGCATGTAAATCCAAAAAGGCATAGGTTTCACCATTGACCTTAAGTGCATTGTGAGTAAATTCTATCAAATAAAAACCCCTCCCAAGAAAGCTCTAATAAACTAGCAAGTAACTTAAATGTCTCTTTCTTCTGGGAAGGATAGATAGTTATGACGTCACAAGAAGACGAAACAGATGTGTTAAAGCCCTCCTCTAGAATGCTCTGTTATATCAAGAAAGTCTGGGAAATTATTATCGAATTTCGGTTTGTCTTGGTGATAGGTCTTCTGGCTTTCTGGGTTAAAGTGGCTTTCATCAATAGCACCGATATGTGGGATGAGGGTTGGTTCACCGCCATTGCCAGTCGTATGGCTTACGGACCATCCCCTTCTGATCCTTTTCTCCCCCTCTATTACCCATCTGAAGGTGGGGATATAAAATTTTTCGATAAGCCTCCTTTTGCTTTTCAAGCCGGTGCGTTACTAATGACTATCTTTGGGCGCACAACCTTTGCAGCTAAGGGTATTGTTATCCTTGGTGGAGCAGGTTTAGCATTGATTGTGTATTTTCTGTATAGTCATCAATTAGAAAATAAAAGTGCTGCGATAATCGCAGGATTACTCGTTGCTTTAGCTCATTTTTTGACTTTTTACTCCCGAACTGCGTATATAGACTCTTTTGTGGTTTTTATGTCTGCCTTGGTGCTGCTGTTTGGGGTTAGGGCTATAGATGCGATTTTTATTGAAAACAATCTTCCAAAAGGGTATTTTTTACTGTTTATCACTTTTTTGGTAAATATCTTGAATATATTAACGAAGGCATGGCAGGGAGTTCTCACTTATCCTGCGATTGCTGTATATTTACTTTTTCGGTACTTAGAGCGTCACATTAATCTTGATGACTTGCGTGGCATCTGGCAAGAGGTTTCTGCACGGTTCACTCTCTCTCCCAAGGATATGGAACCCTATCAATTAATTCAATCTAAATATTTCACAAGAGGAATACCTTTTTCTTTTATTGTAGCTTTAATTGCGGGTGTTTGTTCTTTCCTTGGTGCTTTCTTTATTGACCAATTACTTGTCTCTAGCATAATTTTAGCTGTAGTGGCAGCTATTGGATGTTATATTGTATTTTTACGAGCAAGTACTGAACAAAACAACCAATTACGATCGCAAGGGTTAATCACGGGTGGGGTTGCAGGTTTTCTTGCTGGAATTACAGGAAGTTTAGTTGTCAACATATTTTACGGCAGATTGGAGGGAGCATTTATTCTTTTTGCACAGGCTTTAGGTGATGAAGATGTTTTTTCAACTGGATTCTTCTCAGGGATATTCTTTTCATCATCAGAAGAGCTTTTTTCAAATGAAGTATTAACTTTATTAGCTCTCGAACTTATTGCTACAATATTTGGGCTTTTTCTGACCTTTGGAATGGTATTTTTCATATCAGGAATTCTCCTAGACCTGTTTAATCGCAAATCAGATTTCTTAAAAGTGATTTACGAAGGAATAGATCTGATTCCATTAGCAGTTCTAGGGGTATGGATTGGTTTTTGGTTTGTAGGCATTCTTCTTATGGGACAATTCTTTGATCGAGATGCACTTTCGATAACTCTTGTTGGTGTGTCTGTGACTTTAATCCTAACAATTTTGGTATCAGCTTATCCAACAATAAAGAATACTATTGCAAAACACTTCCATTTCGGTAATCGTTTAAGATCAGCAGAGGAATTATCTACTTTTTCAAAACACCTGCTATTCCTAAGTATAGCTATTATCTTCATTATTATTAGTTTCTATCCTTTTGTTTATTGGGTTCAATACTTAGATACCAATATTGGTGATGGTACCTTTCCCTGGATTATTCGCACACCAGGTGAGTTATCAGATGATCCACAAAAACCGAATCCTGTTACTTATACCTTCCTTTTCTTTACATATTACATTAGTTGGAGATTTACGCATGCTACCGAGTCAGGTGATTTGCCCCGTAGCGTTGGTAGCGCATTAAACGATTATGCATTAATTGTTATGTTACCCTTTTTTATCGTGGGTATTGTTGCTTTTTTCTTTTCTAGTAAACGCAATCTTGCTCTCGGTTCTGCTCTTCTCGCCTGGTTGATTACAGTTCCTTTTGTTTTTTTTCCAGCTCAATTTCAGCTTAATTATTACTATATTCCATTAGCTATTCCATATCTTGCTATCGCTGCAAAAGGGGTTGAATTTATCTATTCCAGTGAACGTTGGCGAATCACCGTGGTCGATAATGTAGAACGGTTATTAGCAGGAGCCTATTTTTACATTGAGATTGGTTTTACTTTTGTAATATCGCCTCTATTGATATTTGCAGATGCTCCGTTAAGTTTTTTGAGTGGAGCGACTGATCTGACTGATTTTACTGCTCAACTGGACAATTTAGGATATCATCTTTTTGTTGCTACCATTTACTTGGTTCCCTTCACAATTATAGCCTTCCGAGTCCTCAAAACTTTTCCTGGTGTTATTACTGCAGGTTTTGCTTACAAGTTT
Organism: uncultured archaeon; assembly: GCA_964485715.1. Lineage (GTDB taxonomy): Archaea > Asgardarchaeota > Heimdallarchaeia > Hodarchaeales > Hodarchaeaceae > Hodarchaeum. Next base: position 813 of record CAZALJ010000253.1, on the reverse strand, counting down.
TTCCTCGATTCTTGGTTTAAATACGATGGTTTAGAAAAGCTGTATAATGTACTTTTCCATAATTTGTTTGGAACTCTCATCTCACTGGATCTTAAATGGATTCTAGATGTCGTTGAACACGGGGCTCCTGTTGTTACTATTGTTGGAATAATTTTGCTTATTTTCGGGTTTTATTGGTTAAAGCCAAAAGTAAAACCACAGGCATTTGTAATTCTAGGGTTAACACTCTCAGCTATGCTGATTAATGTCTCGGTACTCGCCCATCACAGCCAAATCTTTGATCTTAGATTTCAAGAATCAGCAATTTATATTATCAATCACGGAGGGGACTATAATTACAGTACATGGGTTATCAATGACGCAGGAGCCCAACTTGCTATGTTTTATTACTCGGAGTACGAAACTGTTGCTACAGGTTACTGGACTGGGCCGCGTGATGACAGGAGATTTATTCAAACACCATTTAGTCATAATTCAAGTTCTGTTATGGAAAATTATGCCAGATCAAATCCCAATATTAAATTCTGGATAGTAAATAATAACACAAAACATCATCATATTCCTCCTTTAGCAATCAATTATTCGGAATCATATCGTTGGTTGACAACTCATGAGCACCTTGTATGTGTCGATGACATTGTTGGCTTGACCAGTTGGTATAAAATGCACCTTTTTGTCAACCGTACTTGGATAACAGAACAAGGTCATGATTGGACAAAATTATATGGCTAGTTAAATGGTAGATACGAAATCTTGAAATTTATGAAACTTCTTACGCTACATAAGGTGAACAATATGTCCAACAAGGTTACC
>CAZALJ010000252.1:0-3826 GCA_964485715.1 uncultured archaeon | reverse complement strand
ATATTAGCTTTTGATTCGATGATCGGGTCTGAGGGTAAAATATTATTGGTTAGGACAATCCCTGCTGTAGACGATTCTAAAGCCGCAATGATCATGTCAGGGCGATCACCAGGAGTAATGATTAGCTTATTCTCCAGCGCCCAAAGTGGTTTTTTAATGACTTGAGCAGCCGACATTGCACCAACAAAAATATGCTCAACTCTATTTTGTAGGCCCTTTTCCCCAGCAAGTACTTTAGCAAATAACACCTGATACAAATAATCCATCGAAAAATGGGTTAATTCTTTTTGGTATGGAATGATCCCAAGCACCTTCACACCTAACTCCTTAAATGTATCTAAATAGAGATCTTTGAAGTTATCAACATCCTTTATCTTGTTAATAATGACGCCAACCAGCGCAATATCTTCCGTATTAACACATTTCGTTAAAAAAGTGATATCATCAATGATTGCCTCATCTGGGCCGCTAAAGATCAATAATAACTTAGCACCTATACTCCTAGCTACAGTTAAAGGATCAAGATAGACTGAACGACCATAACTTAGGTTCTTACTACCTTCAATAAAGATAATGTCTTTATCTTTACTAACATTATTTGTGATTTCTATTAGTTTCTCTTTCGTTGATACTTCATCATACATAAAACGAAGTTTAGAGTGAGCAAAACCAATTGAAATGTCTTCTGGTCGTTCTTCTAGCCCTAAAACGTTTGTGATTAACGCAGAATCGTAGTCCCATAGACGTTTCTTTTGGTAGAGAAGACGATCACCTAAAGGTTTCAAATATCCAATTTTTTTGTTTAAGGCTTTAGCTAAGCCAACGATTAAGCTAGTTTTACCAGCTTCTTTACTTGTACTTGCAATAACAATTTTTTCCATTTACGTCACCTCTTTTTTCTGAGGGGGAGTGAGAAGAATACGGGCATCCACACAGAGAACACCTCTACCCTTTTCGAATACTAAACAGGGGTTAATTTCAATATCTGAAATATCAGGAATTGATTGAATGATTTTACTCAGTTTCATGACAACATCGACGCAGCCTTCAATATCCTTCCTTGCCTCACCACGTACCCCTAGGAGAAGTGGGTATGAACGTATTTGCTTAACCATTTCATTGGCATCTCTCCATGTAAGGGGTACCGCTCTGAACGCGACGTCTTTTAACACTTCTACATAGATACCTCCCAACCCAAACATGACAGTTGGGCCAAAAATTGCATCTATCCGAGCTCCGATAATGGTTTCAATTGCTTCCTCCATTTTTATCATAGTTACAATTTCTACGCCTTGTATCACTGCGTCAGGTTTATAATTAAGACAGGATCTCATGATAGCTTCGTATGCATCAATTACCTCTTCCCTGTTTTCTAAGTTGAGAGCAACGCCCCCCGCGTCAGATTTATGAATTATGTCTTTAGATACAATCTTCATCACGACTGGATATCCAATCTGCTCTGCGTATTGAATAGCTTCTTTAAGATCCTTGGCTACGTAACTCTTGGGCATAGGAATACCAGCAGCTTCCATAACTCGCATGGCTTCTGGAACCAATAAGAACTGCCTACCTTTCTTTCTGACCTCATTGATTACTTCTTGAATTGTGGAAACATCAATATCAACTTCTAGTTCATCCAGTTCTGCAAAATCTTTTGCATAGGACAGAGTACGATAATTAGAATAAACAGCACCCAAACACGATACTGCTTGATAAACATCTGGAAAAATTGGAACTCCTAGACTTTTAAGGCTGAAAAGGCCTCGTTCAAACTCAGAACCGCCAAAAAACGAAAATACTAAAGGTTTGGTTGGTTTTACTTCAATAAATTTCTTTTCAACCACTGCTGATAACTGATTGCAATCAAAAATAGCTGTTTCACAACCCAGACATATAATTGAATGAATATCCTCACTATCTAATGCTGCTTGCAGAGCCTGTTCATAAAATTCGTTGGATGCTCCCCCTGTTATGTCTACAGGGTTCTTTGTTGATCCAAAAGATGGAGTTACTGGTCCAAAGATCTCTTTAAGCACCTCTTGATCATCGTAGAGGTTCACCCGATACATCTCACATGCATCTGTGGCTAGAACACCTATTCCTCCCCCATTCGTTACTATAACTGCGTTCTCCCCTTTTGGTAAGCCAATCTGAATCGATAGAAACTTAGCCCAATCCAAAGCTTCCTGAACACTTAGAGCCCTGTGAGCTCCAACTTGATTCATGATGTCAGAAAAAACATTATCTTCACCTGCTAGGGACCCTGTATGAGAAGCAGCTGCAAGTGCCCCCCTCTTCGATCTTCCTGATTTAATGATTATTATTGGCTTTATCTTCGTTGCATCTTTGAGAACACGGATCAGTTTTTCACCCTCCTTAATGCCTTCTATGTAAAGTAAGATGACTTTTGTTAGTTCATCAGTCATCAAATATTCGATAAGGTCAGCCTCATCAATATCTGACTTGTTTCCGACAGAAACTATAGCTGAGAGACCAATACCTTCCGTCTCCGTCTTTCCAATCATAGCAACGCCCAGTGCTCCGCTTTGGGTAACAATAGCAACATACCCAGGTTCAATTTCCTTTGCACCAAATGTTGCATTTATTGGTGATTTTATCGAATAAATTCCAAAAATATTTGGTCCTAAAACACGCATGCCATTTTCATGCGCGAATCGTACAATTTTTTCTTCCTCTTCAATATCACCAATTTCAGAAAAGCCTGAGGTTATAATTGAGAGGAATTTGCAATTCTTGGTTGCTAGTTCTTGAACTGCATTAAAAACATATTTTGCTGGAATACAAATCGTAGCGAGGTCAATATCTCCATCGATTTCTTCGATTGATCGATATAATTTTTGACCTAGTATTTCTCCTCCCTTGGGATTTACTGGATAAATCAACCCATGGTATTTACTATAAATGATATTGTCCAGAACTTTATACCCAATCTTGTTAGGGTTTGTCGAGCACCCTATAATCGCAACAGAACGAGGTTCAAAAAGATATTTAATTGATGGAACCATTGTTTTATTAGTACTTTCCAGCAATGTCCTATAACCCACCGGTAATGCTGTAATCAAGATCTATCGAACATGAATTTTTCAATATTAAGTTGAAAAAGTCAAACAATCATTCCTTTATTAAGGTTAATTTGAGTTCTTTAAACATTTTGGTTTAAATTAAAAAATTTTGGGTAGGCATTCTTTTAAAATCCCATTCTGAGCTCATAAACTCCGTTAACAATTCTTTTGGTGAGATCTGGAAAATTTTTCTCAAACAAATGAAGCATCCCTCGATTTTCTACAAGAACTTCTGCAGTAAACCCTAGAAGGCCTGCTGCTTTAGCCAAGTAAGTTAAATATGATAATAATTCGGTACCTATTCCCAAAGTTTGGTGATCATCTCTAACCACAAAAGCTACTTCAGCAGTATGGGTAGTTCTATCTATTCCGTATTGTGAGACACCCACAATTATTTCTAACACTCCTTTTTTTGTCACTGCTACTATAACCATTTCTTTTGAGAAATCTATTATACAAAACTCCTGTAGACGCGTGTGGGGGACATCCTTTCGTACGGACATAAACCGACGATACAAAGATTGATCAGTTAAGTCATAAAAAAAGTCCTTAAGAAGAGGCTCATCACTTATTTTAACGGGCCTTAGTAAGATTTCGAACCCTTTTTTCGTGGTTCTCCATGTTTCTAAGTGTTCAGGATACTCACCTGTTTTTCCAGGGACAAAAGCCTGATCTTTATAGATGAGATTATATTCCTTAGCTTTAACAATGAGTTCTGGTCTAAATCTCGGATGTGCAATAGA
>CAZALJ010000251.1:0-3879 GCA_964485715.1 uncultured archaeon | reverse complement strand
CGCGATTCCATGAGCAAATTCATGGACAATAGCTCCAATCATTATAGCTACTACAAAATATGGAAGAGTCTGAAATGAAACAGTTATTCCTGGAATTACAGGAGCTACAGCAATTGCAGTACTCGTTCCTTCTGCAGCTGGTAGGAAGAATAGTGGTATATTGATAGTAAAAATAACTAACCCAACAATGAGAATTCCCAATCCAGAAATTACTCCGACATCCCATATGAATTTCCATATAACCCGTCCCCTTCTCGCAAGTCGGTCGATGAGGTTATTCAATCTTTTTGTACGATATAATGCGTATCCTAAACCTATTTCAGGATTTTTCACCTCGAACCAATGAATTCGGGCAATCGCATTTAAGGAAATCCAACTAAATCCTACAATAATTAAGAAAATAATCGGATCCATTTCTTCTTCCATCTTACTTGATACTAGCTAAAGTAAAACATCATAAAACTGGTTACTCTAAAATTCAACCATGAATAAAGTTAGGTTACAGTCAATTTTCATAAATAAGGCTGATTTTTCTCACTTTAATTTCTACTAAAGGATTTTTTGCTTATAGTCAAGAAAGATGATTTTCATGCAAAACCAGCCACCGATAACCTTATAACTATCTTTCTCTAAGAAAATCGTTGGAAGGATCCAGTGACGGCTCTAGCCCTCCCGATAAGGCACAAAATACATTTATTTGAGTCTTAAATGATGATGATCTTGAGTTCGGAGGTGCCCTTCCATTCAATCATGATGATGATGCTGGATTTTTTTGGTGTTCCTCCATTCGTAGTTTAGTACTACTTTCTAGAGTGCCGTCTGCGCGAATAACACGGGGGATTATGAGAATAGTTAATTTTTGTTTATCGTGTGTGACACGTAAATGGTTTATTGCAACTGCTCCAGAGCATGTTTCTTGAGACACAACTAGGGCACTTAGTTTTGCTTCATTGGCTAGCGATCGATCCATTCCAGGGCTGTCAATACTTAGAATTCGATAGCGAGTATTACGTTGTAAAAGATACTTTTCAACTGCTTTTCGACGATGATGATAACTTTGAATTATTTTACTGTATTTCTTATGTGTATTATTTAGATAACTTAAGCTGATCAATCCGACATGGACGAATTGGCCATAATGAGCAGCAATATCAAGAAATAAGTTATGTCCCCTATGTAAACGATCAAATGTTCCTCCTAAGCCAACGTTTTCATACTGCTTCAAAATAAAGTCTCCATGAAGAATTTTAGAAAGTTTAATCTAATATTTTTTGTGTCAAAAGATCGAATTTGAAAGCTCCACTTTTTCGCAAGCCAACAGGTTCTTTAACATACCCATTATAGAAAGATTTTTTTAATCCTTTTATGAAGTTTAAAGTGCAATGAAGGAATAGATTCTGCTTCTCGAGGACCTGATGATTTTGATGATTCATGGTGCAAATAAGCAGAGAAATCCAGAGCTCTTCAGTCCAACAAGATTAGGAGACGGGCTCTCGCATGAGACTGGGTGTGTCACCCAACAATGAGCGTAAGGGTCAACCCTCTTAAACAACAGGATAAATTGGATCGTTAGAGCCCTTCACAAGAGAACTCGGCGGAATAAGGCCTAATGGCTGAGTATGTAGCCGAGAGTTAGTGTTTAGGGCTACAGATCCTCCATTTATTATCTATACAAGTTGAATCTGCTATTATTGAAAAAATCCTTCATTTTTTTATGAATATATCAGAACAATTAATCATTGGTACATTTAAATTCAAACTATACCCAATTATGGACAATATTGGACATTTATTCTACACTTTGGAATATATAAATGATTGACTATAATCAATGACAGAATTGTTCCTAACAATTCCTGGCCCTCGAACCTAAAGTGAATATCACTGCAGGTTCGAACAGAGAGGATGTTCACAGCACCTCTATAGCCACCCTCCTATAAGACGACGTTAGGAGGTAAAACAATCCTATTGGTGACCGATCTGCTCTCCTATGAAATCTCTTTAAGAAAATTTTCGACCATACAGTCCGAGCAGACTGTCTCCCTACTTCCCATGAGAGACCCCACACAAGTCCACCAGGTCTCAGGTTCCCTTTCATTGAAGGCATACCACGCGGCACCAGTCGGCAAGTCTTGTGCTGTTCTCATGTGCTCACTACGGATCGGGCTAGATCATGAGCAAGTCGTCCCTGGGGAAGTAGAAATCTGCGAAGGGGAAAAAACATCTTGTGAGTCAACAACCGTCGCCGTGAGTTCCACGGAGACGTTAAACGCCTGTGAAGATTCAGTAAGACCTACGGCCTGTAGGCAAGAATCGATGAAGCAGGAAATAAGTATCATTGTGATCCTATCACAAATGACTAAATCTTATGGAACGGTCAACCCTTCTGAGCATAATGCTATCCCCTTCCACTTTTTTTTACAGTAATTTTTTTATTCATGAAAAAACTCGGATCGTTAAAGCCCTTCACAAGAGAACTCGGCGGAATCAGGCCTAATGGCTAATTGTGTGGTCGAGAGTTAGTGTTTAGGGCTACAGATCCACTTTTCAAAAGAATAGGTTTGGAATTCAGGATGAGGGAATAAATACAGTGTAAAGGATACATTGATATTAATCGTGGGTATTTCTACGTCCTTTTTTTGCCTGGAATTCATCAAAAAAGCCAGAAACAGACAAAAAAGAGAGAGGAATTTTTGAATTTTTTTTTAAATTAAAAAAAATGCAGGTGTCCTGCTAGACCTGCACAAACAAAAAGGGGGAGATTACTCTGAGAATGTGTAGATTTCGATGTCTAAGGGTTTCTTTGTTATGTCGTGTTGTTTAGCACCTACAATATTTTTTATTCCAAGTTCAGATGCGATATCAAGAAGTCTTTGAGTGATAATCCCATCAAAAATTACAGTTTCTACATCATTTGTATCAACAATGACATCCCGAAGCTCGCTGATTGGTATATGCTCTTTTAAAATAGTAGAATTTGTCCCAAGCAGAACAGCTTCTTGTTCTGGGAGATTTTTGACAAACTGTGCAAAAGTACGTGGAATTTTCGCTGTTATAGAAGGGCTTGCTTGAGACTGAACGATAATTGGGATTTCCTTTTGTTCATTTTCTGACTGGGATTTTCTAGAACCTTCCTCAGAAGACTCGCTTTCTGCAGGGGTAATATTCAACTCTTTCATTATTTGTTCGATCGGAATTTTTGTACGTAGAGCTTTTAGAATCTCTTTGCTAGATAACTCTTCAACTTCACGGTTAACCGGAGCCCTAGCAACGTAGTCTAAGTCGGTAAGGTGAATGAGCTCACGGAGAATAAGATCGCCACCATGATCTCCATCCAGAAACGCAGTAGTTACTTTTTTTCGGGTGAGTTCAATTACTTCTGAAGGAACATTGGTCCCTTGTACTGCAATTACATTTCGGAACCCATGTTTTAAGAGATTGACAACATCAGCTCGTCCTTCAACTATAATTAAATTGTCACTATCCTGAATACCTGGCCCAGCAGGCAGGTCTTCCTTTCCATATTTTTGAATAATGCTGATACGAGCTTCTTTAAGAACTTCCTCTAGAACTGAGATAGATCCTGGAGCGATTTCGTGATCCCATGTTTTAAGAATATGAGAAGCACGAGTTATAATCTGTCTACGTTTACTTTCACGGACATCCTCAACTTTAAGTAGAGTGATTTTCCCAACACAGGGCCCAACTCGATCCACAGTTTCCAAAGCAGCAGCAAGCAAAGCTGTTTCGACCCTGTCTAAAGAGGAAGGTACAATAATGGTTCCTGTTGTTTTTCGTTGCTTTTTTTGGTATTGTAGTTTAACAGCAATTCTTCCTATTCTTGATGTTTTTTGTAGTTCACGTAAGTCGAGTCCCTCA
>CAZALJ010000250.1:0-3887 GCA_964485715.1 uncultured archaeon | reverse complement strand
TCCTGAGGATAGAAATCTCTGCAGGGACGAAAAGTCTGGTGCCATCATTATAACAAAAGGGAAAATAATGAGTATCGAGAATAGATGCAAGTTCTTGAAGATAATAAGTCTCCTTGAATTCAACACCTCCTTCTTTACTAAGTCTCCAGTGTGCAAGAGCAGCGAGAATAGCTTCTGGATGAATAAACATATGAAAAAGGTCAGTATTAACAAGGGCGAAAACTTCAGGAAGGAGAATTGAACAAAGAATGTCAAACCTTTTCGCATTATCAGAAGTCCACCCTGTTTGATCTTTTTTGTCAATACCCTTAATATCTTCTCCTAAATTGTATTGACAGTTGGTTAAGTTACATTGAATTAAACCTTTTCTCAGATTATCTCTCGTTTTAATTTCTTTAGGACCTATTCGAGTGAGCTTACCAACAGACATCATAGATCTAAGGAGTAGACCTACTGAGGAACGAGCATTATGAGATCCATAAAAAATTGCTTGAATTAAACCAAGTTTTCCTAAGGTGAAAATGTTGAAACGAGAAGTTAGTTTAGGATCCACCCATGATACGAAGTCTTCTCGAAATTTAAAGAGCTTTTCCGTAGTAAAATTCAAAACTGGAAAACTATTATCGCAAAGCATCTTAAGTTCATAATCTTTTTTTAATTCAGGGTCGTCCTTAAATGGTGAGAACTGATCGCGTATATGATTTATTCTTATATTAAGATTTTTATCTAGTTCAGAGTGGTTAGACTCTTGGAGAACTTTAAGTATACAACTAATAACGGCATTAAATCGTTTATTTGAAAATGTGAATCTCAAAGGATGAAGACTTCCCAAACCAATCACACTCAATATCTTTTTTCATACTTCCTTAAGTAAATTTTAAACATTACGAACTGACATTAAAAGAGTCATAATTAGTTAGATTCTATTGATTCAATTATTGGAAACCTTAAATGATATTTGGTTTCCAAAAATATAAGTGTTTGATGTTTAACGCCTCCAAAATTTTTTAATAATGATCAAAATGTAGAAATTCTTCCAGATTCTTTCTTTCAGACGTTATAGCATGACAAAACTCTATCTTCTTAAATCCAAATTTAGCTATTAGATTCTTATTTTTACATGCACAAAATTTGCAGTTGATATCATAATTCATTGCAATTTCACGTATTTTTTGAAATTTCTCTTTCCTATACATCAATGGTAAACTAATTAATTTTGAAGCTTTTGTAATCTTATTGTCAGATTTTCTTCGAGTAAGTACAAATTCCTCCGTATTGGGGAATCTATAAGCGCTCATAACTTTGGTATAAATCTCTTCAGGTAATTTTCTTTTCATGATTGACTTGATTTTTGCTCGTAAGAATAACCATGAAACTATAATTTCATTGAATCCGTGATCTTTATATGCGGATATTGTTAATTTTATATTTCTTTCACTATCGTGGAAGAATGGAATAAGAGGATCCAATCTCCCAATGACATTAACACCCATTTCTATTAAACTACAACCGAATTTTAACCTGTCATTTGATTTAGCAGCATTACATTCAAAGATTTTTATTATCTTATCTCTAATATTTGCACAATCGATCTGAATGAAATAATTCTCTTTTTTCTCATTTATAATGTCAAGGATCTCTTCTCTCGCTCTACCAGAGGGAGCTCCTTTTGTCCAAATCGATACTTTACAATCATAATGATTTAATACTCTAAGAACTTCTGTTGTTATTCCAAGTTTGTTTGTGATTGGTTGAAAAATATCTGAGTTTGGACTAAGATGCACCGTAATATTTTTTATTCTTCTATGGTTTAATTCATCTTTCAAAACTTTATCTGCGTCTTCATAGATAAGAGGACATTCTAGGTTTTTTCCAGTCATATAATGGTGAGAATGAACATAACAAAAAACACAACCATGTTGACAGCCCCTAGAAATGTTAAGTGAATAAGAATTTGGCATACAATCTATTGTATTTCTTGTCAAAAGTTTTTTTCTCTCTGAATACGTTTGTACCAGTCTAAATTTAATAATCTCCACCAATAGTACAATTCAAAAATACTAAATTAATAGGTACGCAATAGGATTAAAAGTTCTTCTATCAAATAGGCCATTGCAAAATGATTTCGATTCTATGGCCGTAAGATTCTCATTAAAGGAATATTTCACGATCATTCCTGTTACATCATTGAATATGATGAGGGAGGGGGGAACAGCTCCTGTTATTTGGCCTATCTTTTTGTGATGGAGCAAATTGAGACCGAAACTCTTAAATAGGTCTAATTTCCCTTTTCAAGAGAATTTGCGATGACGAACCACCATCATTCGCAATATATTCAGGACAGTGATGAATAAGATGGTCTCAATCCGATCCGTGACAACTATTTCCCTCCAGCTACTTAAAGATTGCGTTAATCGATTGCCATTGGAGCAATGGTTACCAAAACGGAAATCCCGTCTTGGAAGAAAAGGATACAGCGCCCGCAGTCTGTTTTTGGCATATTTGCTTAAAATACGGGAAAATATCCCCTATGATACTGTACTTGCAAGGAAACTACGAGAAAATGAGACTTACCGCAAGTTTTGTGGGTTTAAGAGAAATACTATTCCCTCTCATGATACTGTCTCTCGTTTTATTAAGCAATTAACCCCAAGACGATTGCAAACCATCTTTCTCAGAATTGATGCCTTACTAACGGAGAATCATGCGTTTGCTCTAGATGAGTTAGCACTAGATGCAACGGATACTTTATCCAATCCGCGTAACAAGCACCATCCTGATCCCGAGGCAGGATACGGGCACAAAACGGATGGTGAACGGTTCCATGGCTATTGGGCAGTATTCGTGGCGGGATCAAAGACAGAATTGCTGCGGGCCATGGAGGTCGTTCCTGCGAACGTTCATCAATCCATGCCTGCCCAAAAGTTGTTTGGACAGTTAGCTCATCAGGATTTGTGTGGAGCTACTATCTTAGTAGCTGACTCTGCCTATGATGATAAAAAGACCTATGCACGAGCGATAGAACTAGGACTTGTACCACTGATTGCTTATAATCCGAAACATGCGAAAATCAAGACTTTTACCAAGCTAAAACCCTCCAACTGGCGAAAGCGATGCCTTGGTTCCGAGGGCTTTTTATTACGTCAAAAATATTATACTAAGCGAGGCGCAGTGGAGCGGTACCAGTCGACTTTCAAAAATATCCTCAATGGGCGAGCAGTACCTGTCCGTGGCTTGTATAAGGTCACCTGTTATTTGTTGGGACTAAGTATCTTAAGTCAATTATATGGCTTAATCAATTGGGGTTTACAACGGCATTCAATCCAAGGTGTCCAGCGAACTCTTTGGGATTATCTTAACTAGAGAAGTTCCTTTCGCTTCTTCTCATCCTAAAGAAAAATTCTCTTCTGTTCCCCTTTTCATCCTCTCTACGAATTATTTTTGTTCATGTGAATTTAATCGAAAGCTTTTTGCGATGAGCTACTAACTATGAAAATCTTTGGAGAAATGAATCCCAAAGACTTGTATTTCTTGTTTGTAATCTAAGAGTTCATATTTCAAGTTAAATACTCATTCTGATATTATTTAAGTAATAAAGGTGCAAAAAATGAAAAAAGTAAATTTTCCTATAAACGAAACGGAAACAGGAGTATCTTGGCTCATTCCTGGAGCTTTAACTTTAGTTTCAACCTATAACTCTGAAAAAGAGCCAAATATTGCTCCTAAAAATTGGATTCATCCAGCTTCTTTTTCTCCTCCTCTCATTGTGTACCCAGGACCACTCTTTGCAACAACAGAAAAGAATATTATCGAAACAAACTGTTTTGCTATAAATTTTGTGGATTCATCTTTAGCAGAAATCGCTTGTAACTGCATAAGATGGTTTG
>CAZALJ010000249.1:0-3890 GCA_964485715.1 uncultured archaeon | reverse complement strand
GGATCTGACCTTCGATATAACCGTGGTAGAACATTTAGAAGACGAAGAACAAATTAGAAAGGAAATTATTTCTCGTCGTTTTGCAGGAATTAATATGGATGAGATCTTAATTGAAGTTTCAAAGGATCCAGATACAATTTCTATTTCTTTGCCAAATTATTTGATCTTCATGGAAGGTCTTGCAATTGCAAAATATACTCTGGCTACAGAGCTTCGTGATTTTCTAGATTTCAAGATTGTTAACTTTGTCGATGTTTTTGATTATCAAGAAAAAGAACCCCCAGAAGAACCTACCAATGAAGAATCTGAAATTCAGGAAAAAGATAGCTCTGCTGACCAGGAACCATCCTAGCTCAAAACAAACAGTTATCATCTATTCATGTTGTTTTCATTTTTGGAGTGTATTTCTTAGTCCATTTAAATTTCCGAGGATCACGTTTAAAGTCAATTAAGGAACGTCGGCATTTTCTACTACAAAAACGGACAACTTGTCCACTCCTTCGCACAAATGAGATTCCAGTTCCAGGTTCGACGTCGTGTCCACAAAAAGCGCATTGAAAAATTCTTACCATGAGAAACACCAAAATTATTACAGCAGTTCTTAGTTTAGGGACGTTTTAAGTTCCGAGCTTCACGTTCAGTCTCCCTTAACAGGAGGGTATCACCTTTTCTGATCGGTCCTTTCACATTACGTACAATAATTCGGCCACGATCTCTTCCTTCGAGTACTCGTACACGAACTTGAGTAATTTCTCCTGTAACACCAGTTCGGCCGATGATCTGCAAAACTTCGGCTGGTATAGAGATATTTTCCTCACTCATTCAGATACCTCCTCATATTCCAGCTAATTCCTTTATTCGAACAGCAAGATTGTCAATTTTTGCTTTAACTTCACCTTCGTTAATAATTGAGCAGCTAGCTGTCTTCACTCCAAGATTACAGGCTTTACCAAGCTCTTCTTTGCTAGTAACATAAAGATAGGGGATTTTCTTATCTTTACAGAGAAGAGGTAGATGTGCAACTATTTCAGGTGGATCCACGTCTAACGCAATAAAAACTAGTTTAGCTTCACCACGTTCAATACTTTTTGTGGTTTCATTCGTTCCCTTGCGGATATACGCTGGTTCAGTGCTGACGTTCTCTAGTAACGCCAGAGCATCACTATCCAGCCCCTCGGGCTGTTCAAAATTCACATAAAACGGTTTACTCATAATGTTGCGACCTCCAGGGTCTTATTTCAGATTGAATAGTCATACCCAATCCTTGGTCGGGCAGTCAACCGCTATTTGCGAATAATTAAATATCTTTACATTTATTAAATTGCTAGAATTCTCCATTAATCAATCTCTAGAAAAATAGATGGAGGGATCAATATTATGAATTCTCATTATTTCAGCAGTTTTTCCTGAAATCACAAGAGGTGCTTTTCTTAAGTTTGAAAGACTACTAGAACCAGTGAGGAAACAAGCCAATCTAAGTTGATATGAAATTTCTTCAATTTTTTGCTTTACTGCTTCAGCAGAATGTTTCTGAACTGCAAATAAGAATGGAATAGCCATACCCGTTACATCTGCTCCCAAAGCAATTAATTTAGCAATATCTAATCCGTTTCTTATCCCCCCAGAACCAATGATTACTCCCTCAAAGTTCTTCCTCGCTAGAATTGTACTAAGAGCTGTTTGAACTCCCCAATCCCAAAAGACTTCACCTGTGTTTTTATATTTCGGTAAAATTGTGCGAATAGCTTCTACTCCAGCCCACGAGGTACCTCCAGCTCCTTGAATATCAATTGCTTTGAACCCCATCTTCTTGATTTGTACAATATCGTGAAGACTAAACCCTGATCCAACCTCCTTGGCAATTACTGCGACAGAATGATCTTGAATTAAACGTTCTATCTTTGCATGTAGACCTCTTAATTGGGTATCACCTTCTGGTTGGATTGCCTCTTGAAGTGGGTTAAAATGCACTGCAACAGCATCTGCTTTAATCATATCAATGATTTCTTGGAATTGAACATTGGTAAGGCCTTGAGCTATTTGACCTGCTCCGATGTTTCCTATAATTAGTGCGTTTGGTGCATTTTCTCGAACAACATTAAATGATTCCTTGACATCTTCATTTTCTAGAGCTGCCCTCTGACTACCTACTCCCATGCCAATATTAGTTTGTTCAACTGCTTGAGATAAGAAAGCATTGAGCTTATGTGTAAAATCATGTCCTCCGGTCATCCCAGATATAATTAAAGGAATTGAGAGTTTCTTATTAAAAATCTCGACTGACAAATCAATTTCATCAATATTTAAATCAGTGGTCGCATGATGCACAAAGGAGATATCTTCTAATCCTGTTGTAATGTTTCGGGCTTGAACATCATGTTCCAAGCAGATTTGTATATGTGCTAACTTCCTATCGGATGTGATGTCACTTTTTTTCTCTAGCTTATCAATTGAAACCTTATATTCTGTTTCCATGCTGGTCTTAAGGCTCCTTCAGTCTTTTCGAACTGAACATTCAAGCAGAACCCTTTATAGCCAACATATCTAGTCCTTCTACTTTCATGTATGTTGGCAATGGTGTTCTGACTCGTTTGAGGTGCTTACTACTACCTTTTTTTAAGGTAATCTTGCACAATGAGATTTGTCACCACTAGTAGATGTGTTCGAAATGACATGTACCCATGATGTAATGATTCAGTTAATTGTGTTAATTCTTTACTTTGATAAATATATTCTTACAGCTTCTATGGAGGGACAACTACCTCTACAATCTCTTCTGCAGGTTTTGAATAGTCAATCATCTTTGTTACGTACCAATTATACCGATTTGTGTGAGGAGATCGAAAGTTTGGGTCATTTGAGCTGTTAGTTGATCATAATGTTGGAATGTCTGAATTAAGAATTTTTCTGACCTTTCCTGTTTTAGAAAATTCACACAAAAGTAGATGATCAGAAAATCATTTTTTGTTATGGTTGTACATTAAATCAATTTTCTTAAAAGATTAATAAAAGAAAAAAACCTCAAGATTTACAGTTTAAAATCATAATTATAGCAAAAACGAAGAGAAGGAAGGTTTTCAAAAAAATAGATTCCTCTACTACTATGTTAATATTTTGTATATTCAAGAACTATACAATATTAATGTTATGTAGATTTTTGTTTTTTAAAATAGCAGAGAAAAATCACGGGTAGGATACAGATAAATATAGAACTATACGGGACAACCATACTTTTCGTTAGACTTATCAGCTCGTAAGATATATATGGTGAATCAACCTTTATTATAAGTCCTAATTGTTTTGATATGTATTGTGTTTCGTTGTAATTTTCTATTATATCTGTTTCAGTAATTGGAGGAATTTTAGTTTTTCCAAACTCCACAGATATACATGTAAAGGAAGAAAGATGAGTTGAATTTATTTTTGAATATCTGATAAATGAAGATTCAAAAATATTACCTGAGCTATCAGTACTATTTAAAATAGAAAGGAAGTTATCATAAAACATAATTATCTTCCAACAACTAAAAGTTCCTCCTTCTACTGTAATATTTTCTTCCATAATTTGTATATTATATATTTTAGAGTATAAAATCATTCTAGGCTCAAATAAAAAAGAATCGTAACCTTTAGGTTTCGAAAAATTTGTAAGACTTGTTTCATTTATTCTGAAGTTTCCTACCATATAATTGGAATAGGTCACATTAGAATAAAAATACGTCTCTTCTGATAGCTTAAAATAATATTCCCCTGTTTCATTGATCACTCCACCAATTTCATATTTATATGTGTAATATTTTGCAAATGAATCAGATGCATGATAACTGAACGAATCTGATGTTAAATCTGATACATTAAACACATTTTTGTTGTGCCAATTAAATATACTT
>CAZALJ010000248.1:0-3909 GCA_964485715.1 uncultured archaeon | reverse complement strand
TGAAAATGAATGAACTACCAAGGTTATATCAAGGAACACATTTGTACTGTATTGAAGATGAAATGTTATACTTCCAAGGACTTATAGGAGCACCTGCAACAGTTATTTTTCTTGAACAATTAATTGCTCTAGGTATAAGTGAAATAATATTTCTAGGACTAGCCGGTGCAATTCAACATGCTGCTATTGGAGACAGAATTATTGTAACTGAAGCAGTACGGTTGGAAGGGACAAGTCATCATTATTTACCTTCAAACACTCCAAGTGTACCATCAAAAGAAATAACTAGTGATCTAGAAGATTTTTTTTCTTCTAAAAGAATTCCTTTTACTAAAGGAAAGATTTGTACTACTGATGCTCCTTTTAGAGAAACTTTTACCTTAATTGAGAAGTTACGACTTGAAAAAGTTCTTGCTATTGAAATGGAAATTGGGTCTGTCTTTGCTGTTGCAATCTTCCGCAAAGTGAAAGCTGCGGCATTAGCAATCGTTAGTGATGAGCTTAAAAACGATCAATGGTCTAAATTTCAACCTGATTTATTTTCAGAAGCATTTCTATCTAGTTTTGATTATTTACTAGATTTTTATTCCCAATAATGAACTACTATTCAACAACGCGAAGAGCTGATGGTAAATCCATTTTCATCAGCTTGTGAATTGACAACAAAGGCGTCAGTGTCACGAGAACAACCCCAATCAATATGATAACCGTGATACTTTCGGGATAAAGAAATGCTGTTATCCATACTTCGTTCATTGCTTCATCAACACGTGCTTCAAGGACGTCAAGCACTAGAGGAGCTAGGAAGAGGAAACCAGATAGAGTACCTAAAATTCCTATAATCATTGATTCCAGCATTAATATCCAGGTGGTCGTTCGAATTGGGGTACCAAATGCCGCCATTGTCGCTAATTCTCGGGTTCGCTCGTCAATATTTACTAATGTAGTATTATAAACTAACAACAGAGCTAAGATCATGACCACATATTGTAGTACATTAAAGATAGATTTAAAAATCTCAATGAGCTCTTCATACACTTTTCTTAGGGCTATTATAGACTGGACACCATTATATCCTGGAAGGGTAAAAAAATTCTTCTGAATGGACGTTTCTGTTACTCCTGCTTTTGGTAAAATCATGACTGAATTAATCAATCCAGTAAAATTGAAGATATGATTATTTGATATGTCACAAAACGCCCAAAACCGAACTTTGCTGTTTTGAATTCCAATAACCTGAAATGTTGTATTTTCCTTGGAATACTGTAGTTCTGATTCCCGGAATGGATGTTCAAGGATAACTTGATCTCCCACATCAACTTTCAAGTCCCGTGCTGCTTCCTGAGAGATGATAATACCATATGACATATTGAATGGTTGAAGCCTACTAACGGTTTCAGGGGTCCAAATCTGGTTGGATAAGTTAAAACAACGTAAATTTATATTAAATGAGTCATTTTCATGAGATATTGTTACTGGTATTTGGATCATTTGAACAGCTAATTTGACATCAGAATGTTGGGTGATATTTGTAACAGGTGGTAACGATGCATTGTATAGATTATTTAACATTACATCGATTCGTCCTTCAGATTTCCCTGTTATGATCTCATGTTCATTATCTAGCAGAAGACTCGCACCATCGACAAAACCTAATACTGCAACTAGGACACATGTCGCTAACGCAATTCCTCCTAGAGTTGATACTGTTCTTCTTAGATTTCGTGACAAATTGCGAAAAGGAAACTGTATAAAAATTGAGCCTGGGAGATGGATCCAGGTTAAAAATGGAGCAAAACTTTTACCTGTCCCTAATTTAGCTCCTGTTTGAATAGCATGGATTGGTTGCATCCGTATAGCTCGCCAAATAGGCACAATGGACGCAATAAATGGAATAACTATTCCCAGTAGTGTTCCCTGAAAGAATAATTCAGTTATTAACCATTTTTCCCACACAGGATAAGGTGTAAGTTCCAATATAACCTCTCCCAACCAGTTTCCTAATACAATCGCAAAGATATATCCAAAAACAACCCCTCCAAGAGCAATTTCCAAGCTAAACAGAAGATACCTGTATGCAATCTGACGGGGTGGAACTCCTAGGGCCATGTTTACCCCTATCTGTCTTCTTTGGGAGTTCACCACCCTGGAGATTAAGTTGTATGCCCCAAAAGCAGCAATAATTAGGATTAGGAAAGAGAAGATATAATACATATTTTGATCGCTTGGAATGTCTTCTTTTTGCATTTTATAAGCAGGATATTCATCTTTTTCTATAAATTCAAAATTAATTACAGGATAATTAATCCTGAAGTAATCCTCAATTTCTGTCATGAACTCTTCAATATCAACCTCAGGTTTCAACAAGAATAAAACTTCGTTCACATAACCTGGAGGTAAACCAATGACTTGGTTGAGAATTACTTGAGCAGTTTCAAGAGGGACGAATAAAGCAGCAAAAGATGATTGACCAAAGACCATATTCTCCTCAATCACAATAAAATATTCAGGCGTAAGCACTGTTCCTATATATGCAAGCTCAATGCCTCCTGCAATTGTAATCAATTGATTATTGGGTTTCAAGTTGTGATAGCTAGCAAAATTATGTTCTACAAGACAAACATTAGCAATTGTCTCTGTTGATTTAATATGACGACCATCAGTTATATCTATACCGTTGACACTTAAATTCTCAGATCCTTCAGTTATATCAACGCCAATAATACGTCCATTAACTAAGATAGTTTGATTGGGAGTAGAAGCATTAACTGTTGTCGGAAAGCTCACCCGATATTCTAGGGTGCTGATCCAATCCTTATGTGACAGATTTTGGATAGCAGTAGAAATTTCTGTTTGTTGGACCCAACTTCCGGGGAGTAGAGTCATTTTGAGATCAAACATATTCAAAAATTCATTGCTTTGTTCAAATGCATGCTCTCTCCAAGGTGTGGTGCTACTTAATCCAGTATATATCCCTGTTCCTAATCCAATGATTATTGCGATAGCTATTACCTGTATTTTTCGTTGCTTTAGATCCCGAAAAGACCATTGAAGGAGGAGCTTAAGATTAACCATGTTTTTCACCAACGAAGGCCGTCAATGGAGACCTTTCCATTTTTTGGTGGCCCATCCTCTGCTACTTTTCCTGAGTGTAGTTCAATAACCCGATCAGTGATACGAGCAATCTCCCGATTATGAGTGACTAATAGAACAGTTGAGTCTGTCCGCTGTTCCAATAATAGTTGTAAAATCTGCCCTCCAGTTTTAAAGTCCAGTTCCCCTGTTGGCTCATCAGCTAAAATGATAGGAGCATTCTTCACCAAAGCACGTGCAATCGCGACCCTTTGTTGCTCCCCGCCACTTAGTTGATGGGGAAAATGACGTATTCGATCTTCAAGACCAACAACTTTCAGAGCCTCGATGGATTTTTGTTTGCTTCTTTTCATTCGTGCTAGATCTGCGACATACTGGACGTTCTCTAACGCAGATAACGCTGGAAATAAGTTAAATGTTTGAAATATGAATCCAATAGTGTTACGGCGAAAGGTAAATTGTTGACGTCGATTATAGCGCGTGATATCTGTCCCATTAATCTTAATCCAACCTTCTGTTGGTCTGTCTAATGCCCCAACGAGGTTTAGCAATGTGGTTTTCCCACTCCCAGAAGGACCTAATAATACAACGATTTCGCCTTGTCTTATGTGTAACGAAATTCCATCTAATGCTTTGACAGTCATATCTCCCATTCGATAATGTTTTCTAATATCAGATAATTCTATCATACGATTCCCTTTTTTAATTATGTCTTTGAAATATTATACAGAATAAAATAATGTAAGGATTACTTACAAAGATTACACAGATGTAAAAAAGATATTAACCTAATAGATCTCAAAAACCTTACAAAAC
>CAZALJ010000247.1:0-3938 GCA_964485715.1 uncultured archaeon | reverse complement strand
AGAATTGAATCAATATTAGAAGTAGACCCTTCAGAATTCTTCGCTGAATTGGATACACTCAATTTCTCTGAGATAACTCAATTCCTGAATATTCCAATCTGTTTTATTCCCAATATTACCTTGGATTGGATTCATACCCTCTCAAAACATTCAATTAATCGTGTTGGAGCTATTTTGGATAGGAGTATCAGTGATCTCGCGGAAAAGTTGGGTACCACATCACCCAAAACTCGAGCACTGGTTACAGGAATCAGTATGCCAGAGGTCATAAAATGCTTAGAGGATGAAATGATATCAATCGACAATTTCTCAGATATTATTCCTACAAAAATTATTTCCGAATTAAAGAATAGAAATATTACTTCAATTCAAGAATTTATCTTACATGATAGGAAAGAATTAGACCTTGTAGAATTGGATAAAATTTATGGGGTTCTTAATGCTCCGATTAACCGTTTATCTGAAGAGCTCCCATTGAATGATTTGCGAAAACTGGCACAAAACGGAGTATCAACGATTTCTAATTGGTTTTTCACACCAAACGGAACTTTAGCTAAACTACTAGGGATGGATGTCTCTGAAATTGCTAGCTTAAAGAAAGCATACGATTTCCAGGCTACTAGTGAAATCACCGAAGCTGATACTCCCCTTCAAACCTTCATTGAAGCAGGGTACATTGATTTTGAGGAAGTTGAAAATCTTGGGATCCGAGCATTAGAAGATTTATTATTCGTCGACTTAGGAACGCTTCCAGTTTCTGATCAATTAAAATCTCGATTGACTAATTTGAGTGATGCCCTTAACTCCTCTCTAGCTTATTATGCTTTACTTCCTCCACAGTATGTAACTCCATTAGCATTGAATGGTGTAACCTCTATAACTCAACTTATTAAGACTGATTTTTCTCAATTAGAAGACCCCATGGCTATCATTGAAGAAGAGGATTATAAAACAGCAAGGAATTCTATAAATTTAGTAGATATTATTGCCCATAAAAAAACTGATACAGAATTTCGGGTTAAATTATCATCCCTTAGAGCTTTTTCTCCTAAACAACTGGAACAAATTCACAAACATGGGGTCGACAATGTTGTTGACCTATATTTTCGTTTAGATACAGAAAGACTATCAAAATCTCTTGTTAACCCTGTTGAGGCGGTAAAACGGGTATTAGAAAAACCTGTTGCCATTTTACCCAATATACGAGATAACTTTCCCCAGAAGATTCCCTTGTTGTATAATGCAGGGATAACCTCCACGATAGAGTTTTTGTTTTGGCCAAAAGACGACCTGGCGGAACTACTTGAAGTAAAACGGTATGAAATTTCAAAATATCGTAAAATCGACCTTGGTGCTTTGAAGCGGAAAAAGAGTTTAGGCACACCAATCGAGAATTTTGTTAGAATTCCCGAAGAACATATTTCTTCTTTACAGGAAATTGGAATTGATAATATTGAGGACCTTTACTTTCATCTTAAGAGATATAACTTCATACCTGAAGAGATTGTGCCGACAAAGTTAATAAAAGCGTGTATTCGCGATTTGGAGAATCCAATTGTACGATTGGCGGATTTACCCATTCCTGTTGCGCAAGAGCTGGTTAAAAGGGGGATAACACGGATTATTGATTTCCTTTATTGGCCAGATGACGATTTGAAGCAAATTTATGGTTTATCGGCAGCTAAGATTAAACAAATAAAGTCTAAGGTTAGACTTCGAAGAAAGGCTGACGTTGTTGGACGATTGGATGCATATATGACGAAAGGATAGAAAGGCTGAATAAAATGGCTGAAAAACAATTCATTAAAGCAATAATTGAGGATTATTCCTTCACTAATAAAGTCATTAAAACAGATATGGAAAAGGATGGATCTCTTAGTGCCATCAAAACATTTGTGAAAGGGGAACTTGGCTTAAAAAAACAACCTTTCTTGGTCTTTTTTGGCCCGAAGAAAGCAAAACGTTTTCAAGAACTCAAGAAAACGAATATTAAATCATTATGGGAACTAGCAAAATCAGAGGAGGTAGTATTACAGATCCGACGGAAAGTTGATCTATCGAAAATTCGAGAATTACGAAAGATGATGACATTAAATGAAGTCGATTTGCCTGTATCAGTTCTTAAGGTTGATAATGTAGTTCCAGAGGAAACAAGAAAGCGTTTACAAGCAGTTGCACGAGATTTTCTTGAGGAAATCGCTGAAGATCCTAAAGGGGCAGCATTTCGTATTCCAGCCCGTAGTTCCGAGAATGTTGGGTATGATGATAATTCTAGAATGGTACTTCTTGGAAGTCATGTTGTTGATAGACAGTTTCGTCACCTTAGCAGCGTTAAAAGCGTCGTACAATTAACTGGCTTAATGAGATACGTAAGTGAAATTTTGGAAACTGAAAAACATGCCACAAAACGACACCTATTTTACCGTGATGTTAATCTATTTGAGAATCAACGAGTTTCTGACGGGTTAATTGAAGACCTTGGAGCATTACTACGTGTGTCTCGGAATTCATTGAACGTCATAGCCTCTGCCAAAGGTAAAGTTATTGGTCGAATGTCGTTTATGGAAGGAGGGGACCGAATCGATTGTACCCAAGGGTTAGGAGGACATGCCATTACTCCTATGTTGGATCAGGTTGATAATATTGAGAGTGATGCCGAATTTGTCTTAGTTATCGAGAAGGATGCTGTTTTCCAAGATTTGGCGGAAGATAAGTTCTTTAACTATCTTCCATGCGTTTTAATTACAGCCTCGGGACAACCCGATATGGCGACCCGGATGTTTATTAAGAAAATTCATGAGGAGCTCAAAATTCCAATCTTGGGCTTCCTAGATGCCGATCCCTATGGCCTGGACATTTTAAGAGTGTATTCAATTGGTAGTAAAGCCTTGAGTTTTGAGAGTGTCGAACTCGCGGTTCCAGATATTCGATGGTTGGGTTTATTGCCTTCTGACATCAAGGAATATTCAATTCCGAAATCTGTTCTCATCAAAATGACGGAGAATGACATGAAACGGGCAGAAGATCTGCTCCAAGAAGACTTTGTGAAATCTCGGCCAGAATGGGAGAAACAAATCAGAATAATGACTGAAACGGGAAGAAAAGCTGAGATTCAGGCGCTAGCTGGGAAGAATTGGCGATTTATGACTGGAACATATCTTCCAACGAAAATAGATTCTGCAGATTGGATTTAATAGACAATGTCCCAAAATTCGTTTTTCGTGTTTCCAGAATATAAAAACCAAATTCCAATTAGGGCATTGCAAAAAAGTCTTGACTTGGTTGAAAGTATTGTTGATTTTTCCAATGGTAATAGCCTAGATTATGAAGCCATAAACCGCATTAACGAAAAGCTCGGTCCTCGGATGAAAGGAACAAAACTCTATCCAGGAGGTAGCAGTGTTCTATTTGGTTGGAGCTTTTCCTTTGATAAAATCGGATCAATTATCATAAAACCATATTATAGTCGTGAGCTAGCAGCTTTGATAATTCACTATTTCACATGGCAAGACTTCATCCATGAATTTCAGAAAATTCAATTTGAAATCAATGACAAAAAATATCGAGTTAATGTTCCAGATACAATAGGCCTAGCCAAAATTGAAGCGTTATCGAGATTCTATCCTGTGCTGATAACAATGGAAGCTCCTGGGGAGACTATTCAGGCTTATACTCCTTTAATCAAAAATATTAGCAATATAGTTCGCGATTTAGCTCAAAAAGGCATCATTAGTGACCCCTACCCGTCTAATTGGAAGGTTACCTTCGTTGGTGGCCAAGGAGTCGTTCAATACATAGACCTTTTGAGCTCTAACAGATTAGTAAATGTTCATGGCCGAATTGCAGACCTTATACGACAACTTGATTAAATTAATAACAGAATTCAAGAAATTTTATTTTAGCAACATCTTGAAAAAGAAAGTTTCTTAAAAAAGCTT
>CAZALJ010000246.1:0-3960 GCA_964485715.1 uncultured archaeon | reverse complement strand
TAAAACCCGCTTTTAGGTTAAATAGGCGCTCTAAGTTCCAAATTCTCTCACCAATATTCATAATATTGTTTTCTGAAAATTCAGTTTGATACAGCACTGAAAGCATCCTAGCATAATCAATAGCAGAAAGAGCAAAGGTCGAAAACCGGCATAATACAAGAGAGTCAACTAATGCAGAAAGATCTTGGAATACTCGAACAATACTGGCTTTTCCTGTTGAAGAAAAACGATCCATCGGAATTGGCGTTCCCAGCACTTCAGTACTGATCAAATAAGCACGGAGATGACAACCCCCTCTATTAGAGGTAGCATAAGCTAGACCTTGACCTTGAGCACCTCTAGGATCATACGCAGGAAGTTCAAGGGATTTTACGGTCATTGAGAGATCTGGCTCACCATATTTTTCTGATAATTTTCTAGACCCTTCGCTCAATTCTTCCCCAATTTCTTCTTTGTAAGCAATTTGGGTAATGATTTTCTTTAAAGAGTCAACCTCGCCAAATCCTGGAAAATCAGTTAATTTGCCCTTCTCAGCTAATTCCATTGCACATCCAATGGTATTTCCAGTAGATATGGTATCTAATCCTAATTGATTACAGAGGTAATTGACTTTACAAATAAGAGCAAGATCATTGTTTCCTATTTGAGATCCAAAAGCCCAAATAGTTTCAAATTCTGGTCCTTTTCCTTGTTCCTCTTCAGTTACCTTTGTTATTCGACCACACGCGATACGACACCCTGCGCAAGCGTGATTATTAATAACATACAATTCTTTAAGCTTTTCTCCTGAAATCCCTGGGGCATCATCAAAAGTACCCTCCCTAAAATTATTAGTTGGAAACATTCCTAATTCGTTGACAATATTTACCAAAACAGAGGTGCCAAAAACAGGTAAAGCAGATTTAGTAACAGGATTTTTCCTAATAGCTAAATGTAACTGTTCTGATAGATCTTTCAGTTTGTTATTTTTGGGGGTTTTTTTTCCTTTAACCACGATTGCTTTCAATTTCTTTGAACCCATAATAGCACCCATCCCACCTCGGCCAAGAGCATGACCTTTATCATTGATGATACAAGCCATGAGGCCAATATTCTCACCAGCAGGTCCAATACAGGCTATTCTTGCCTGTTTTTTCGTTATTTCTGTGAGTATGTCAACTGTTTCCCAGGTGGTTTTCCCCTTAACCTGGGAAGCATCTCTAATCTCAAAGATCTCATCCTGGGCATCTAAGTATAGATAGCTTAGATTTGGGGCTGAACCTTCAATTATCAAGGCCATAAAACCAAGATTTTTCAATTCAGGACCAAATCTCCCCCCTGAATGAGAATCAAATATCGTTTTTGTTAAGGGTGATTTTGATACTACACAATATCTACCAGAGGTTGGGGCATAAGTTCCTGTCAATGGACCAGTAGCGTATATCAATTTATTATCTTTATTCAAGGGATTGACATTGGGATTAACCTCATCCCACAGGTATTTTACTCCCAAACCCCTTCCTCCAATATATTTTTCTAAGATCCCTTTTTGAATTTCCTCTTTTGATAATTTATTAGTATCCAAGTTACATCGAAGTAGAAATTGTTTTTCCATTTAACAAACCTCGTTATTTTCTAAAAAGAATTTTAATCATAGAATTGGTTATATTCATTGAATTGACAAGTATAACATCTACTTTTATGGTAAGAATAATGATTTTCTGACATTTTTCCGAATGTTGCTGCCCTCACAGGACACAAATGGCAAGGTATTTCATCTATAAACCATTCTTTGCTTAAAGACATCCATTTCAAGTTATTAATGATGTTAATACCCGCACTGGAACCAATTCTAAATTTAAGCGGATCAAGAATAAAGTCATTGGCAATGATGACTCGGGCAGCATCACCAAAGTTCCTTATCCCTCCTGCTGCCTTCACTCCTATGTTTGGCCCTACTGTTTTCCTCATCAGCTTGATATCATAAGGAAATGCGCCATACGCACCAAATCCTGTCGAAGTCTTCACAAAATGTGCTCCAGCATCTTTAGATATTTCACTTGCTTTGATTTTTTCTTCATCCGTAAGATAACATGTCTCGATAATCACTTTCACCAGTGCATTGTCTGCAGCACTCACTACAGCTTCGATATCGTCATGAACATACCTATGCTCACCACCTTTTAGCATTCCAACGTTAATGACCATGTCAATTTCATTGGCACCATTTTGAACTGCAGTTTTAGTTTCATAGGCTTTTGACTCAGATTCCATCATTCCTAAAGGAAAACCAACAACTGAACAAACCTTGATATCTGTATCATTAAGCGTTTTAGCAGCTAATGGTACATAACAAGAATTAATACAAACAGAATAAAAATTATGTTGAATAGCTTCATAACACAGATTAGAAATAGCTTGGGATCCTTCCCATGTTGATAATTTTGTGTGATCAATTAGTTGAGCAATCTGAATAGGAGTAATATCAAGTTTAAAAGCTTTATAATCAATATCCATTAGGAAATTACGACTCCTTTTTCACGTTTTGCAGAGTCTTTGCATAAACTCTGTTTCATCAAGAAAAAGCTTCGAAAAGCTAGCTTTATTTACAAATAGTTCTTTTCTATTAATTTATTTGATAATATTATTTGATTACTGGGAAAAGATCGTTTCGATGAATTGTTATAAGTGCTTGTTTAGGAAAATGTTGATGAATGGATTAATGAAGCGTTGTTAATTAATTCTAAGACAGAAAGTAGTACCAATGACTTTCACCATTACTGTTACTTTTCTTTTCCTCAAATCTGGATTAAATATTTTCTGTTGAAATCTTTGAAGAAAAAATAAACCTTTTGAATTAAAAGCTTGTAAGGTTAACGTGATTAATTCAATTTTGGAAGAACATTAAAATGGCAGGTAGCCACGGTAGCCTGACTAAGGCTGGAAAAGTCAGAAATCAAACCCCCAGAGTTGAAGCCCGGCCTCGGAAAGGGCTTACACCATCGTTACGAAACAAAAGAAATTATTTTAAGCGTGTGGAGAGAGGGATACCAGGTGGTCAACCTGAATATCGAAGAGGCAGTCGTTAGATAAGCAAGGCTATTTTCACCCTACCCGTTGGCCGCATCGCTCGCAAAATTTCCCCTCAGGGTGTATCGATGCTCCGCATTTACTGCAATAACGAAGTTCCTTATCTCTTTTAGATTTTAATTCATCGCTAAATTCACGCCATGCGGATTTATGAGGATCAACACCTTTTTTCTTGGCATATTCGAACCAAAATGATTTTTTTTCTTTTTTTCTAGTTCGTGGAATATCTTTCCCTTCTGTTATTTGCTTCACCACACCTTTTTCCTTTCAAATAGTACTAACTCTTACCTACTTAAAAAATCTTGTTATCTCCGAACTAATAATTCTTCAATAACTTCCAAATATAATAGCAAAGGCAATCCTTTGCTTCATTTAATCTCTCAGGGAGGAACCTCTGTATCTTCACTATTTGAGTAATTGTTACTAGCTACCCTTCACTAGAGAAATAGTTTTGTTAAAAAAAAGGGTGATAGCGGCCGGAGGATTTGAACCATCCGATCTCGGGGTTTCTCAAGATAGACTTCTTTATGAGCCCCGCGGGATAACCTAGCTACCCTAGGCCGCTTAGTTGTTCGAGCCACTTGTCTATTGGCAAAAATTCTCTTCTTATATATAAACTCTCACTTGATTAATTCCATTATCAGAGTGGCGTGATTATACAAGGTTATGATCTATTTTAAATTTTTCCTCTTTTAAGTCTACTAAAAGCAAGAATTACTTCAGAATGATAATAGTGCTTCTCAAACCAGTGACACAGATCTCTCAGTCTTAATTTAGCTACAAACAATTTTCAATCAGGAAAATTACAACACAAGAATTGAAAACTAGTCATAATAATAGAATGGTTTTTTTAATGATTTCAATCAAAGAATGAATAGTTCAAAACATGAT
>CAZALJ010000245.1:0-4013 GCA_964485715.1 uncultured archaeon | reverse complement strand
GGATACTTTGTTACTGTTTAGTTGGAGAAATCTCTTCGCTTTATATTCTACATTCGTGCCATAGATATTCAATAAATGAGTCTAAATGAAAACTTAGCAAAACCACATATTTATCCCCGGCCCCGCAATATAAAAGTATTTTATTATATGCTGAAATTAAACCCATTGGGAAGACAACAGCAGGAATATCTACTGGATATAGTTCATTGCCATATAATTCCCATGGTTCTGAAGGAATATAAATTGGATTTTTTGTACGGCAAAGCACTTTAGTGGGATTATCCAAATCAAGAAGAGCAGCACATATTGAATAGCTTCTATTTCTCTTTGGATATAGACCATAAACACGACCAATGGAGGAATGGATTTCACCTACAGCGTGGTAAATTAGCAACCATCCTCTTTCGGTTCGAATTGGAGGAGGACCTGTGCCTATTTTCTCTTTCTCGTGAGGATAATGACCGATTTCGAGAAGCTTTGTTTTTTTTCGTCTTTTGAATACTTTTTTCCATAATGAACGATATCTGGAAGGATGAAGCAATTGATCCATTCCTGCTTCGAGAATATCGATGTGAATGTTTTTTTCAAAGCGTAGTAATATATAATGTTTACCAGAAACGATTTCGGGAAATATCACAGTATTGCGTGCGTCGATATCTTCTATAATGCCGTGGTAGCTAATGTCAACAAAGTCTTGTGTTGAATATATGGAAATTCGATCACCCTTACTTCCAAAATAGCCTTGAAAGGGGGGAAAAACTTTCCCACATCCGATTAGTAAATATTGGCCATTAGTTTTAATGATCCTTGCATCCTCAATTCCATGAAAAAAATCATTGTGAGCGGTGCCATCACCTTTGATTAATGTATTGTGATATCTTTCAAAGTTAATCCCATCATCGCTAATAAGGATCCAAATCTTTGAAATATAATTCTTAAATCCAATTCTTTCTACTTGAAGCGATTCATCGAAAAATTGCCCTCTTTGATATTCAGCATGAACTCTAGGAGTAAGTACCACTTTTCCATTGAACATGGTTGCTCCTGCATTGAAAATTGATCCAATAAGATACCTATCATCCTCATACCAGGTTAAACCCAAATCTCTTGACTCAATAATTGGATTCTTTTCGTATGAATGCAATTTGAATATTTTATTTTTGTCATTGATCTCTACAATGGTTCCATCAAATAAATGGCTGAGAGTTTCATTTAAAGCTGACATGTGAGGGATCCTCCACATTCATCAATTTTATGACCAGATTATGCTAAAATTGCTCCACAATCATTAAAATATTAAATTAAAAAAACTTTCTACAGATTTCTTAAAAAAGAATATATTTTTTTGGATAAGAAAAAGTCAGATCAGTATTAATAATTATTTACTCTAGACTTCAAGGTTTATTGTATTTATTGATATACAAGTAGCATGGTTAATTAAAAACCGACAGAGATCAAAGTTTTATGTAGAGGAGGCTAAAAAACTTAATCATTCAATAAACTAAAATTGAACCAAAAACACAATACGAGGAGCTGTAAGGAAAGCAAGCCTACGGAGCTTCAGATAAATCATACATTTAGCAAATTTGGAATAAATTTTATCTCCAAATGATCTATGTTGAAAAATATTGAAGTACTTAATAATTTTTCTTTTTTGTGAGTTTATAGTTACCTCAATAGGGCTATTATTAGGAAAGGGAAAAGATTCATGATCGGCTAACATTTTATCATATTCGAGTGTGTTAGTTAAAAATATTGTAGTTTTTTTTGCTTTTGCTTTGCGTAATAAGCGTAAATAATTAGGAGCACTTTCATGAAAAAAGAGATCGAATTTTGGGAGTTTTTCAGAAAATCCTTTTCTAGAAAGAATTTTTTCAGCTATTTTCTTGGGATACAGCCAAAAACAGGGTACCGAGGGAAAATATGGGTGAGTGTTTCGCCAATACAATGAGTTTTCGATTGAAAATATGAACATACCACTGGGACGTATGCATCTACCAACTTCTTTGAATAATTTTAGCTTTCGACTATTTTCCAAATAATAAATTGAATTGATCATAATCGCTATATCAATTGAATTTGAAGAAAAAGGAAGAGAGTCTTTTCCAAGATTTAATTGAACTTCGTAAGTATCTACGTTTGTTAATTCTAAGTTTAATTTTTGAGCCATATCTAGTTGCAGAGGATTAATATCAATACACCAAAATTCAGACACGTCAAATGACTGTACAATATTTCGTCCAAAAAACGCTCCTCCACAAGCTAAATCTAAGATAGTATCTATTGGTTCAATTTTAGAAAGATAATTTGATAATCCATGTTTAATGAACCGTTCTGCGATTTTCTCTCTTGCCCTCCAATATTCATTAGTGTAAACATGTAACGGGTATTGTTGATAGCCAAATATTTCTTGAAATTGTTTCTTGTAATTTTCAACATTTTCCAATTGTAATCCCAACAAGAACTTT
The DNA here is from genome assembly GCA_964485715.1 of uncultured archaeon. Lineage (GTDB taxonomy): Archaea > Asgardarchaeota > Heimdallarchaeia > Hodarchaeales > Hodarchaeaceae > Hodarchaeum. The sequence continues at coordinate 1,545 of CAZALJ010000245.1, read as the reverse complement.
TTGATTTGCCCTCTGCTATCAAAACTTTCTCCCCTAATAACCAAAAAGGTAACTAGCTCTTAAATATGAGCAAATTTCAATTGAGAGGGAGAGTTAAAATTGTGATTAATTCCAACACATAATTTCTATGAGACCTAAGTTAAGAGGATATACTGTGATCAAGTTGAATTCAATATTTAAAACATCTAAAATAATTTGAGCTTTCTATCAAGTATTTCAGGTGAATTTCCCTGAACTAACTTTAAAAGGTTTCGCTTAAAAATTCTTCACCTTTATAAATAGATAAAAAGTAATAAAAACATTTTTTCGAAAATCATTAAATGAAGACAAATTTTCATGTATGAAATTAATTGGATATTGGTAATGTTTTATCAATAATACTTAGTTTAAACAAATAAGATAAATTTTATGGTCTTAGAGAGAAGGATACATTTGAGGATTTTACTAATTACTGAGGCATTCGGGGGCATAGCTACATATTCTGAATTTCTTATACAAGAATTAAACAAAATTCAAAGGATAAAAACTAGAACAATCTGGCTTTCTAACCCACAAAACTATCAAAAAGAGAATATAAGAAAATTCATTCCTCAAACCAGAACAGTTTTGAATTTACCAAGCTCACACAATTTTAAAGACCCATTAATGAAAATTATCAGACAGGATCCAAGCGAGATTATTCATTTTCAGTATGATATGAGTATTTTTCCATCACGGAATCTTTTTTTGAAATTATTAGGAGAAATACGTAGACAGACAAGTAAAAAGATTGTAATAACTCTTCATTCAATATATATTGATCCACCATTCATTGAAATGATTAATGATTGTTTAATGTTTACCGATGCATATATAGTCCATCAGGAAAATGCAAAAAATTTCCTTATCTCAAAAGGGATGGATCCTAGTAAAATATTCGTTATTCCACACGGTTCTGCTATTATAAAGCTTATTCCTAATAAGATGCATTTCTTTAAAAAAAATTTGTTTAAAATCGCAATGGTGGGATTTTTAAAGAAAACTAAAGCGTTTGAGGAAACACTCTCCTCATTAATCACCAAAAAAGATCTGGAAATTATTGTAGCAGGAATGGTCAAGGAACATGTAGTAGTTCGTCAGATCGCACAGTTACAACAGAAAGCGAAAGCAACACTGACCATTATTCCTCGCTTTTTAACAAATCAAGAACTGATTGCTTTAATTGCAGGAGCCGATTGTGTAATCCTACCTTATGAACAGGATTATTTCTCCTCTTCTGGAATTTTACATTTTGCTGCTGGTATGAAAAAAATAGTATTGGTATCTTCTTCTCCAAAATTCAGAGAATTAACCAAAAAAATACCATTTTGCAATGTAAAAAATGGTAACTACTTAAAACATATTGAAGTGTTACAGAATTCACCAAAAATGATGACTCAATTAAGTCAAAAAATGGCATCATTCGCTAGAGATACTTCCTGGCCAATCGTTACAAAAAAGACCATTAAATTATATCAAAGCGTTTTGATTAAATGAATCAAGACCCTTTTTATTCATAAAAAGAAC
>CAZALJ010000244.1:0-4027 GCA_964485715.1 uncultured archaeon | reverse complement strand
CTTATGCTTAGAAAAAGAGGGAAAAATGTCTTTTTTAGGTTTAGCACTAAAAAATGTCATAATTATGAGGATTGATACCTTAACAGTATCGTGCCATATACTTAGAATAAATGTCTGAGAATCGAGTAATAAAAAAGAAGAGAAATTATCCCCCAATAAGAGGGAATTTAGACTTTCTTTATTAGTTCAGGGAGTACTTCATGCAGATCAGCGATGATAGCGTAATGAGCAACATCAAGAATTGGAGCTTCTTCATCTGTATTAACTGCAATGATTGTCTTAGAGTTACGCATTCCGACTAGGTGTTGGATGGCTCCAGAAATTCCACATCCTATATAGAAATCAGGAGTGATCGTTTTTCCTGTTTGGCCAATCTCGTGATCATAAGGAACCCAGTCAGCGTCCACAGCTGCTCGACTAGCTCCAACCTCGCCACCTAAGGCTTTAGCTGCTTCACGGATAATTAAAAACTTTTCTTTACCACCTACCCCACGACCTCCTGAAACTATTAGTTTAGCTTTTGTGATATCCACAGAGACTTTAGCAATCTTCTCCTCTACGAATATTTCTCGTTTATCACTATCAGAAATCACAGGTGAAAAGTCTGTAACATCACCAGATAACGAATCATCAATTTCAGCTTCAGGATTATTGCCACCCAAGATGGTCACAAAATTCAATTGGTTTTTCTGAGCTGACATTATTCCAAGAAGCTTCTCTTCAAAGAGGGGATGAACTCCAATGAGAGAATCACCTTCAACAACAACAGATTTCACAGATGCAAACATTGCTGAATTGAAGCGCGCCGCTAATCGAGGCATCACTTCTTGTCCATAAAGACTTGCTCCAGCCATGACAATTGTAGGTGGTATAAATTGGTTAATTAGCTCTTCTAATGTTCGAGTATGGTAAAGAATGTTTATTCCAGAGAATTGTGTGTCATCAACCTTGTATACTTTCTTTACACCATATTTAATTGCTTCAACGGCTAAATCGGCAATATTCTGTCCAAGCATAACCCCCTCAATATCTGTTCCTAGATCTTCACCTAATTTTTTTGCAACGCTAAGGCATTCCTTTGTAATCCCTGTGATCTTTCCCTTGGAAATTTCTAAAACTACAAGTATGTTAGTCATTCATCTTCACCTCTTATTTATACGCTCCCAGGTTTAACCCTTTCTCTTTCAAAGTTGCTAGAAGACTATCTACCAACATAGGCGTTTCATCGTCCTTAAAAATAACACATTTCTCTACACGAGCTGGTGGTTCTTCTATTTTTGTTAAATTGACATTGCTATCTAGAGAACCTGCATCTAATTCATCAATTTGCCAAAGGGGAACTTTTGTACGACTAGCTTTCATAATTCGCCTGACACTAGTATAACGGGGTTCTTCGAAGTCCCCACTTGAAGCAATACTAAGGACAGCAGGTAATTTAAGCTCTATTGTTCTAGTACCACCCTCAATGACTTTTTCGACGTTGATTTTATCACCGTTTAATGAAATTCTTTCAACCCAAGAAGCTGCGGGAAGATCGAGGAACTCTGATACAATGGGAGCCATGGTTGCTGTACCATAATCATAACTTTGCATTCCAAAAAGAACTAAATCATAAGTTCCGATCTTCTTAACCGCGGCAGTCAAAATTTTGGCGACAGCAAAAAAATTTGTTACACGTGCTTCGGAATTCTCGATTCGAACAGCTTCGTGACAACCCATTGCGATTGCTTCTTTGACAACTTTATCAGCCATATCAGAACCTAAACAAACTGCAGTGACTTTTCCATCGCCTTTCTTTTCAATAATCTGAAGAGCAGCTTCAATTGCGTGTTTATCGTAATTGTTTGTCATAATGTCAGCTTTGTCATCTCTATCCCCTGGAAAAATTTCTTCAGGTCCTAGAGGTGCATTTCTATCTATTGTTGCTTTAACAAATACAATTATATCCATACTTCCAATCCATCCTAATTAAATTCTAATTATTGAGCTCGAGCAAGGGTACTGCGAGAAATAATTGTTTTCTGCATTTCAGATGTTCCCTCGTATATTGTAAGTACTCTTGCATCCCTAAACAATCTTTCAACCCGATATTCTCGGCTATATCCATATCCACCATGAATTTGAACTGCATCATAAGTAACTTTTTGCGCAGCTTCAGTGGCATAGTATTTGGCAATAGATGATTCAATTTGAGTGTTTTCTCCGTTATCTTTCATTCGAGCAGTGTTAAGATAAAGCAGACGAGCTTGGTGTACTTGAGTAGCCATATCTGCAAGCATAAATGATACAGCTTGATGTTTTCCTATAGGTCGACCAAATTGAACACGTTGGTTTGCATAATTGATACTTTCCTGTAATGCTGTTTCTGCAATACCAGCTGATTGGGCAGCAATTCCAATACGACTGGAAGCCAAACTTCCTAGAACCAATCTCAAGCCTTCATTCTCTATGCCTAACAGATTCTCTTTAGGTACTTCAGCTCGAGTGAGAGCAACTTGGGAAGTAATCGACCCATGTAAACCCATTTTCTCTTCGATCCGTACTACTTCGTATGCATCTCCAGCAATAATAGGATCAACTATAAAGGCGCTTAAGCCTCGCGGGCCCTTGGATTTATCAGTAACAGCAAGAGTAATATTAGTACCAGCTGCACCTCCATGTGACAAAAAGACTTTATTACCTGTTAAATAATAGGAATCACCTTCTTTTTCCGCTTTAGTGGTTATAGCTGAGATATCAGAACCCGCATTGGGTTCAGAAAAAGCCATAGCTCCTATAGCATCTCCACTAGAAAGTTGAGGAAGGTATTTTTCTTTAGCTTCAGGGGTGCCGTGATTATTAATAATCTCTATACTGAGACTTTGACTCGGAAAAAACATTGAAAAAGCTAGGGAGGCTCGTGCCATCAGTTCTATGATCGCAGTCCACAAAGTATAACTTAACCCAATACCATCATACTTTTCAGGAACAATAATTGCAAATAGGTCGTTTTCCTGGCATTTTTTGTATAGCTCCATCATACCAGAAGGATAGCTAGCTTGTTTAGTTTGAGGGTCAAAATGTGCTCCTTCTTCGTCCCAATCCTGTTCTCTCTCAATGATTTCATTCATAGCAAGCTCATAAACCATGTCCAAGATCATCTGATTCTGTTCTTGCTCCTCTTTTGAAAAATTAAAAGTTTTAAAAATCTTTGAAATTTGTTTCATGAATCGTACCTCAAGTAAAAATAATAGTGACGGTTTTTTCCGTTAGGTTCACCGCAAGGACTATCCTCATAAAATTCTTATGGGGTTATGTTCTATACAAAAAATAATTACAGAGTACTTTACATAATTTCAGTAAAATTACGTCTATTTACTCTAGATAACACGGAATAAGTCGTAAGTAGGGAAATCAACTGTATTAAAATCAGAGTATAAAAAACGAGTAAATCACCGGACAGAATATCGCTAATTGTCATAAGATACGTCAAAAGATTCAAGATATGAGGAAAGAGACTATCTCGCTCGAATTTGGTCAGTCAACATTTTTTTTTGACTTGTTTTTCGATTGGTGCGGATTTTTTCTTGGTGAATAGTAGTTCCAATAATCTCGCGGGCTAACAGTTTAAACGCTTCATCTACGTTGATATCTTCTTTTGCGGATGTCTCAATATAATGGACTTCAAAGCCATACTTGCGTTTTAGAAGTTTGGTTAGTTCCGCCGCATATTCCTTTCCATAACGAGCTGATACTTGAGTTGGGAATGCAGGATTGTCTCGAAGGTCACATTTAGACCCGACAATAAGGAGTGGCATTTTTCCATGCCCATTTAGAGCCCAATAAGACTGTATCCACTCAACTAGGTTCATATACGATTCTTGATTTGTTATATCAAAGAAGCATAATGCTCCGATAGCTCCCCGATAGTAGAGATCCCGAACCGCTTTGAACCGCGGTTGTCCGGCAAGATCCCAGATCTGAAATTTCAACTCATAGCTAGTTTTAGTTTCTGGGTAATATAATGATAATTCCTGACTTGCAAAGT
>CAZALJ010000243.1:0-4028 GCA_964485715.1 uncultured archaeon | reverse complement strand
TAAAAAGCTTTGTTAATAAAATGTTAAATGATAAAACAAGAGCTTAAAGAGTGGAGTATTAGTTTTTGTCTGGTTAGACAATGAGTCAGAAACACTTTAAATCTGAAAAAAACTTATTTCGCTGATGTAAGATCTGAAGATAAGGTGCTCAATAGTATGGTCTCATCACACCATCGAAAAAGGCGAAGAAAATCTTGGGAACGCCAAGAAATCCGGTTTCTAGCCCATGAAGCTGTGACATTCCTCATTGAGGAGAGTTTAAGGATTCGTTTAACTGATCCTCTACAATCTCAAGAGTTTTTTCGTGCAGCACGAAAAATAGGAAAAAGAGGACGGTTTCATATTCCACCTCAATATCATTTCTTATTTTGTCGATCTTGTTATTATCCTTTAAGTATTAAAACGGCAAAAATTCGTTTAAATAGCAGAAAGAAACAAATTCATTATCTGTGTTTGAATTGCAAGAAAGAACAACGATTTGGATATATATGGAAAAGAAAGAGGAATAAAGAGGAATAATAATGTTTGTCGCAATTTATACAACTTTCGACAGCCTGAAGGAAGCAAAGGCGTTTGGGCGCCTCTTGGTAGAAAAAAAGCTTGCTGCTTGTGTGAATCTAATTCATGATGTTAATTCAATATATCGTTGGAAAGGAGAAATCGAAGAAACAACAGAAATAATTCTATGGTGTAAAACTCAAGATTTTTTGATTGAAAAAATCCAATCCGTAATCCAAAAATCTCATCCTTATAGTTTACCAGCTTTTGTGGTTTATCCAATTCACTCAGGAAGCGAAGCATATTTAAAATGGATATCGGATGAGACCCAAACGCTATACATCAATTGAAACATTAAAACGATTATCAATCTTCTCTGCATGAATTGTTACTCCTAATAATTCTTGAATCAACTTAATATTAGTTTTAGTATGATTAGATAAATAAGGAGTAAGAAAAACACTTGAATTTGAAGCTGTTGCCATAGCAGGAAGGATTTGATCTGCTAAAAACGGGTCAACTGTACTTTGACTGTTTAATGTAGTTATATAACGCTCGAATGCTTTTTGTCCGACTGTTTCGGCAGGGAGCTTACGTTCACCCACAAAATCCCCTCCAACTACACTATCTTCAGTTTTTGAGAATATTAATACCCCGGAACCAGGATTATCCGCGTTTACAGATTCATTTATGATTTTTGAATTAATATCCTGTTTTTGTAAAGCTGCTGCTATCGCAGCTGCTTGTCTTTCTGCAACTCGGGCTTTTTGAAGGTGTTTTGACGCGAATGATAAAATATTAACCAATGATGGTCTTCTAAATATTTCTAGATTCAATCCCTGTAGAAAGGAAGGAGAGTGCATAATAGCTGAAACTCTTGCTCCACCCTTTGGATAAAATCCATGACGATTGATCTTTATCTTAAGTTCAAAATTCATACGTCGAAAAATTTCCCAAGTAACATGATTTACATAAGGAATGCTGGGGGCCCACTTTCCAAAAGTAGCGCCCCCCTGGAACTCTACATTCAGAGTGTGGTTCTTAACTCCCATCATTGCAATCTGGAGAGACTGTAAAATAAGTCCTAAACTACCTGCTGTGGAAACATGAATCTTTAAGTGAGATCTCCAAGCATTTGCAGGAGTAAAAAGAATTCTTTCTGATCCAAGGTAATCTCCTTCCAATTCACCTCCGCAAAATTTTGCCAGTGCACGAGTTCCTACAAGATGTTGTGTTTGGAGTCCTGGTTTTGGACGATTTTTTCGGATATTTATGATTTGAACAGGTTCTTGTGTTATTAGAGCGAATGATGTCACTAATCGAAGAATAGATCCTCCTCCTTCACCAATACTGCCATCATAAATGTTCAAATAGAAACCTCAAGTGAATTAAAAATGTAATTTAATATAAGAATGAAGGAGTTTTTAAAGAAATTATGTTTCTAATATCCTTTTCACAGTAGAATACGCTATCCTGCTCTCTCTTTTCGTTTGGGTCGTAATCTTGTAGAACGGCATCGTCGACATTTCGTCGCACCTGGAGGATTTCGTGCATAACACTTTCTACAAATCATCATATCTAGTAATGCCTTACGAACAATGTCTCGTTTCTCAGGATCAGTGATTGGCATTGTATTAGGTTCCTTTTCAGTGAATAACTTTGTATTGACTTTTTTTTCTGTGTACCACTTATCATTAAAGGACCAAAAGTTGATTTCCGGAATTAATGATGAAATATGACTATTCTAAGGGATTTTACGAAAATTTAAATTCTTTCTTGCTAGTAAGAACCCAAATTTAGAATAGAAACGTACATGGTAAGATTTTCTCCGAATTCAACACTAAAAATAACCCAAAATCACCATAATCGTATTAAAAATAGTTTAAAAAAATTTTAAGACGAAATAAACAGGGGTAGTGGCAATGGAATCATCTCGTTGGAAAAATAGCACTTTAAAATACCAAAATTATTTTTTTCCTCTCCTACGAGTAAAAGCAGTTTGAATTATTTGGAATACACACATCCATGTTTTTAATGTTCCAAAGTTTTTCAGGTCATGCTACAATAATTAATCATCATCATGCTTAATTCCCTCTATTCGCTGAGATTGATTGGAAGACCCCCCGCCCCCTCAATTTCGAGTGCAGAAAACGAGTAAAAACGACAAAAAAGAAGAATAATCTCAAATCGCAACCTGCTTTGTGATCAGTTATCTCCGTACTATTTCCAGAAAATATTAATAAATAAGAAAAAACCAAAGAAAACATGAAACAAAAATTCAGATATGGTGAAGCTTCAATGCAATATTATATGAGTGTATCAGAAATTCAAAATCGTGTTAAAACGTTGATCAACCATTTCACTGGGAGTTATAACCTAAAATCACCGTTTTTTAATCCAAAGTTAGTAAATTCTCTCCAAAAAATGGTGGATCCTAACCTTTTAAACAATGAAAAAGTAGCAGAAGAAATTATTACTACTTTTTTAAATTCCATTATTTTAGCTGGACAACTGGGCATTGATATCGAAACAAAGGTGAATGAATATCTCATCCAGCTTGAAAGAGAAGCTCTCTTTGCTATGTAAGATTTGAAGACTATTCAATAATAATTAATTCACATTGATTTGTTGGGATTATTACTTAGATATCAGATAAAGAGAGCAATAATTGAATCTAGGCTAGAGATACCAAAAACTAAACACCCTAAGATGCCTAAAACTAGGCATCCTAACCCACCAAAAATAGGGAGGGGAAGGCCAGGTAAAGCACGTTCTTTTTTCAATAATTTAAAAGTAAAATAGGCGCCCACAAAGAGTCCAACAAGTGCAGTAATAAGGGGAACTGGAGTACCCAGTTCGATGCCTATCACTACCGCGGTACTAATTAACATACTGAAAAAAGCAAAATCACCTAAACCAATGTTTATTAAAGGAGTAGCATAAACTGGGAGTGCTGGTAACAAAGGAACGTTCTCAAATTCCACTTCATTTTGTAGACTCATTTTTTCTTCGAATTGTTCAGCAGTTTCACGGCCATGGTCAATAATTCCTTTTAATGGTCCACGAAACACCGCATAGATATCATATAATGATAAACCAACCAGAATTAAAAATGTAGTTAGCAAACCAAGATGTATAGCTAGCATCGAGCCTATCATTGCACCAAAAAATATCATCATTAGGTTACGAAACCAAATCTTATCGAAACTCTGGATACCAAATGAAACAACGCCTAACAAGCCTAAAAGTAGAGCAAAAAGGTATAACAACACTTCTATCATTAAAACCTCTTGTGATCCAATCATCACATTCCACTCGAATAAGAAATCAATCCAATTCTGAATAAGTGATGGTAAGATCCCCCAAAACAAGTTTAATACCCCAACTAAAACAACAACTCCATAAAAAAGGCCAAAAACGAACCAACTAAAACCCATAATGGCTGCAAAGAAATAAACCAAAAGTTGCATAAACCCTTTTTTTATCACAATTAAAACCACTAATCCTCCAATAAAAGCCAATGTGACGAA
>CAZALJ010000242.1:0-4029 GCA_964485715.1 uncultured archaeon | reverse complement strand
ATTCTTAAGTATACAGTCCATGAAAATTGTCTTGCATTCGTCACGCTACTCTAGTCCACTCTAATTTCTTAGCTATCTGTTCTAAGACTGTAGAAACAAAAGATTTGTTCATCAATGCTACTTAAGAAATTCGCCATTGCTTACTATAAAAAAGATTTTTAACCGACAAAAAAAGGAAAGAATTCAAGATCGGCCTTTTTGACTTTTACCGCTTTTGACCGCAAATTAGAGGGTAGAGGGTACTCACCGCGTAATACCTTTCGTAAAGTTTTTTAAACCTGAATCCTATTATTTTCCAATCGAATTGTGTAAGGTGATAGTCAGTTGGAAATGGAGTTAGAGCTGAACAATTTAGTGAGAGACTTTTTAAAGTTTAGACAGTTTGATTTTGATTCAAATGTCACAATAAGAGCAAAGAATGACAAAGAAGTCCAATTTTCTTTTCTGGTACATCGGTCAAAAGATCAAAAGGCCGATATTGGAGGGAAAATCGGGGTAATTGTAAAGGATTGGGCTAGATCATGTGGTTACAATGTAATCTTGGAGGCAGAAAGGCTCCAAGCTAACACTCCTGGCTTAGCAAAAATAATGGTATGCGCAAATCAATTCTCTGCGACTGCTCGAGAACTCGCGGAAAAATTAGGAATTCTAACTCTTACCAACGGCGAGCTAGTATCGATTCGAAAGATGTACAAGCAGGAATATTCGTTTGATCCGTGATACCTCCACTAAATCGTAGTACAATACTTCTATGTATTTAAGCCCCACATTTGCCTTTTAAGGGGTTTTAATTAGCATACTCCGCTCATTATATGGAACAATCACTAGGAAAGGTATTGACCCATTATTTTGATGAATTAGCAAAGGTTCAATTTCAGATAATGCAACCTCAGGAGTATTATTTTCTTCAGAGACATGAGATAAAACTGCAATTTTTGGCTTTGTTGCAGCAATGAATTCTGCTGCACTCCAATTTGAGAGATGGCCCTTAGAACCTAGTATTCGCTGCTTCAAATAAGTAGGATACGAACTCTGAAGAAGAAGATCAAAAGAATAATTAGCTTCAATTATTAAGACTTTAACATTTCGAAAACCATCTGTTAAAAAAGGATTTGCGCGACCACAGTCATTCAAATAACCTACAAGTGGAACACCATTATACGATTTAACAAGGTACGCAACAGGATCTGCAGCATCGTGTTGTATTTCATATGGCACGATTACAACTTCATCTCCTACCTGAAATTCCTCTCCAACCTCAATGAAATCAGCATCGAAGTTACCTGATTTCTTTTTAATTCTTTGATAGGTTTCGAAAGTTACCCAAAATTTAAGATTATACCTTCGAGATAAGGTTTTAATACCAGTAATATGATCATGATGTTCGTGAGTAAGAATAACACCTTTTAAATCAATAACTCTCTCCCCAATTTCCTTTAACATCTGGTTGATTCTTCTAGCACTAATACCAGCGTCAATAAGGAAGCTATCATCTCCTACTCGGATAAAAGTAGCATTCCCTTTACTAGTTGACGCTAATACGCATATTTTAAGCACTAATGACCATCCTTTGTCGCTACCGCTGTAGACTGATTCCTTTATTCTTATTATTTGATTCCCAATTCACATAATTTGAAATAGCTCTTTTGCATTCTCAGACAAAACCATCAATTTCTCTTCTTTGGATAAAATAGGATTATTTTCTAAAATATATTTTGAATGCTCCATAGAGGTCCCCAGAACGACTGGAGTGTCAGTACCAAATAGTATACGATTGAATCCACATGTTTCACGAATTCTATTAACTAAACTGCGATTTTCTAGATGATAGGTTACAGCTGAGGTGTCGAGATAAATTCGGGGATATTTAGTTGCCATTTGAAGGACTTCCTCAAACCAGGTGTCATCAAAAGTAATATTTATGCCGTATCCCCCGAGGTGCGCAAAAATTATTTTGTTCTTTGAGAATTTTTTGACTATTTTCGTCCAAAATTTAGGATGAGAATTCTCAACACATCGTAGTGTATGAATCTCCCATGGGCCTGGATCTCGACCAGAATGTATTAGTATTGGCCAATTCTTGCGTTGAGAGAACTTGAAAATCGTTTTTAAATTCTTATTCTTTCGTGGATGAAAGAATTGGAGAGTGGGGATAAGTTTAATTCCCTGCAATACTTCTAACTCTAAAATTTCCTGAAGTTTTAACTTTACATATTCAGATTTTTTCGATGGATTTACTGATCCAAAACCAATAAACCTATCTGGATGTTGTTGTACTAATTCTGCCACGAGTTTATTGGATGTATTACCCATTTTCATTATGTTTTTCATCGTTTTAATCATGCTATAAGGATTTAAGAAAAGTGAATATGTAAAAAGGTCATAAATTATCTCATCTCTTAGAGCTGAATCTGTTTCTAAAACATCTGGATCTAGATCCAGAGCTAAAAGTACTGCTTTCGATACCCTCGCTCGGTCCATTTCCTTTATGAGAGATTCTGCTGTTGTTAATGATCGGATAGGATGAACATGAGTATCTATAATCTCTCTGGAGTTAGAATCAACTAGATTCATTTGAAAATAATGAAGAGAGGAAAATATTATTAGTATTATTCTCTTACAAATAACCCAATAAACAAATTGATAAAAAGACCTATTTTTTCCATTATAGGGGAAATATAAGATAAAGACGATTTTTAGAGATGATAGTCGTGACAGATACTTCAGAGCGGGAATCTGTTAAGCTCAGACGTCTGTTGTTTCGGAAAAATGAGAAGGATGAGAAAAAAACTGAGACTGACACTCCAATAGGAAAACACAAGTTCTTCGTAATGAAAATGAGTTGGGATCAAGCATTAGACGTAATGAAAAACAAAGAAGAAGAAGAGTATAATGATAAAAGAGAAAATTTTCTTATGAAAGTAAAAATTCGAGAGTTTAAACCTAGTGAGGATGCACAGGAGTTCATTCGTTGTCACAACAGAGCTTTCATCACTGCACCTGATCCCTATCGCTCTTTAACTCTAGAAGATGTTCAGCACTTTAAGCCTGAATCAACATTTGTGGCTGTATTATATGGTCGAATTGTTGGTTTCATCTTTTTGGTGATAGAGCCTCTGATTAAACAAGGTATCCATCTAGGGAAGCAGGGTGTCATCGCAGGGTTAGGAGTTGATCCTCGTTATCATCGAAAACGAATTGCTTTTCTTTTAGCAGCTAGAGCTGCGAAATTCTTTGCAGAGAACAATGTCTCAGAACTAGTGTGTGAGGTATTCCATGCAAATAAAGTGTCATACAGTTTCATTTGCCATTTTGGTTTTACAAGGACTGGTATAATTTATCTATAATAACCGCTTTACCACTACAAAATTTAACGAAGATTAATCATCTTGCTTTATTTAACTGAACTCTCCTTGAATCTTACATGTCGAGTTTTATATATCGATTTCCCTCTTTTATCGTATGAGTAGAACTCCTACAACTCTTATAGAAGAAAATATGTTAATAAAACATGTCGTACATACTCAAAATGTTCTGCTAAATATCTTTACAAGCTCAAAATATTTAACGATGATTCTTGAATAAGTATAAACCTTATTTATAAAATTATTTTGATTTCTTTATTTAGTTAAATTATTCTGATAAGTAAAAATACATGATTAGCATTTATCGGAAGTCTTATATATTATAAGTTAAAATGACTAAATTAGAACACATATCTAAGATGAATTCGACAAAAAGCTAAGATATAACGTCAAAACATCTATTATCAAGTGGTTATAGCGCTAAATAATAATAAATCATCTAGGGTTATAATGGGTACTACATCGTTGTAATACCCTACCCTACATGACATGAGCAAAATACATAATAATTTGGATAACAATGGGTGAGAAAAGCTTAAGAAATCCAGACTGAATCTGGAGAGGTTGATTTGAATGGACAGTAGCAAGAATTCAAACAAAGTATCAAAGAAACCATCTCTCCGCATTCTTGCCATTGATGACGAAAAAGACGCCGTCGATCTTC
>CAZALJ010000241.1:0-4043 GCA_964485715.1 uncultured archaeon | reverse complement strand
CAACGTCAAATATTCAGTAAGATTAACCAATTATTAACGGATTTAAGGATTAAATCGATAACAGATGCCCGAGCAGCAAAATTGGAGAATTATATCACCCGAGGGGGAGTAGAAAGTCTCTATGAACCGGGCAGTTTATGGTTATCAGGTGGATTAACGGAGTCTTTTGGGGTTACGCCTACTGATGAATCAGTAACTGATCGTATTGACCTTGCAATAAAGAAAGAAAAAGAACGAATTGAAACGATGAAAATAGCTGAAAGAGAACGGCAAGAAGCATTGGAAAAAGAGAGACAAGCTCGCTTACACGCCGAGAGAATTCTTTACTTCAATGAAATTATCTTGAAAAGATTTTTTGACGAAGTAAATCTAGAAATTCAGAAAGCATTTTTGAATCTTTTCAGAGAGAGATTTTCGGAAGTTTATGGATTAGAACAGGAACAGCGTAGAATAAAAATGCAATTAAATGATTTTAAGGGGAAGCAAAAAGAAATTACTGTGATTTCAGAACAAATAAAGGGAATTCTTGATGCTTTGACTCCCCAAATTATTGCTGCCTGTAAGAATGATATATCTGAATGTCTACCAGAATTAGAAAAAATTTGGCAATTAATTTCTGAAATGTCGAAAGATGAACTCTCAGGATTGTAGGATCTCCTCCTCCTTTATTCTGATCTCCAATTAATTTATTCAGTTTCCTTTTCTGTTGGAGCAGTTTCCTTTGATTTCTCTTGTTTATCTTCAAGTTTAACTAACAGAGATATTCCAGCAAGATGCAAACAAATGAATAACACCCACAAGATAATATAAAGTGGTAGCCTAATAAAGAAGTCAATTACACTAGTTATATAAATGCCTATTATTAGCCCGTATGCCGCTGCTACGACAATTGCATATGCAAGTTCTTGAAATGCAAATTTCCTCACTTTTTTTTCCAACTCTCGTCTTTTTATTGGCAACCTGCTGGTATTGTTATGTTTGAAACAGGCTTATACACTTTGATAGGTTACTAGGGATTGATAATTAGAATTTTTAAATCTGATTAATATCCAAGGTAAGATCGTTGTATATGTTTTTCATATTGACAACATTAATAATCATTAATCAAACGATTAATAGGTAAACTTAACGGACAATCAATTTTTATTCATTAAATTTGTACATATTAATTTAAAAAAGGATTTTAAAGTAACCATCATGTTTTATCTTTCCCTGACTTTCTTTTCCAACGTACAGCATAATTCCTAAGTTAATAGCTCGTTTAACTTCTTTTCGAGTTCAAATACAGCCGTAACCTCCCCATTCACAACGACAGAGCGGCCTCCGATCCCAAGTTCTTCCGCACGGGGAGAATCTGACATTAAACTCACAATATCTATCTTTTCTTGATGTTCATTAAGTATGTCCCAAACTTTACTTATCCATGTAGAAAAAGAACAACTACATTCCCCAGCAGGAGAAAAGACTTCAATTTTCAGTTTGGCCACTAAATCCATTCCTTTTTCATTTCTTTTTTATTTCAATATTCTTTGAGAATTTCTACTAATTTGTCTGTAGGGAGATATTTGCCAGAGAGCACCACTTTTCCATTGATAGCTAGGGCAGGTGTTGACATAATTCCTCGTTCAATATATTCTTCTATATTCGTGATGTACCGAAGATCGGCGTCAGTCCAACCCAATTTTTCTATCGCTTCTTCTGCATTTTTTTTCAAGGCTTTACACTTAGCACACCCAGGGCCAAACACTTCGACTATTCTTGACATGATTTACAAACCTCTTATTCTTCTAAATTCGATTTTGTACTTCATCTTTAAACAAATATTTCTTTAACCAAAGAGCGAGGAAAACTAACAATAAAAGGACAGGTACCTCAATGAGAGGGCCAACTACGGTAGCTAATGCTTGGTCCGAATCGATGCCAAAAGTTGCTATAGCAACTGCGATAGCTAATTCAAAATTATTTGAAGCAGCGGTAAATGATAATGTTACAGTTTCGGAGTATTTGAACTTCAAGAACATTGAGATCATAAAACTGATTAGGAACATCCCAATAAAATAAACCAGAAGTGGTAGCGCAATTCTGAAAATATCAAACGGTTTCGATAATATTTGTTCACCCTGCATAGAAAACATTGCGATTACCGTAAAAAGTAGTCCTATGATTGCTGTTGGACCCAATTTTGGAATAAATACAGTGTTATACCACTGGTCACTTTTATTACGTCTTAAAAATTCTCTAGTCAGAAATCCTGCAATGAGTGGGATTCCTAAAAAGATGAAAACGCTTCTAGCAATGTCTAAGATGTCTAAGTCTGTTATTCCGATAAAAATCCAAGCATAAATAGAATAAAAGAATATCTGAAAGACACTATTAAGAGCAACTAGAATGGCACACTTCTCAGCATCTCCACCTGCTAACATATTCCAAATAAGCACCATTGCAATGCATCGTGCTAATCCTACCAGAATAATACCTTGACGATACCCTGTTGTTATCGGGTCATCTTGATATAAAAATATATGAGCGACCGCAAACATAAAAAGAGGTCCTAATATCCAGTTTTGAAATATCGAAGTTCCAAAAAGTTTATACTCCTTTAGTGCGTCTGATATTTTCTCATATTGGACTTTTGCTAATACTGGATACATCATCCAAAGTAATCCGATTGCAATAGGTAAACTAACTGTATCTACTTGTGCAATGCTAAATATTTCTTGAATATTCGGTACTAGTTGGTTCATGAATAATCCTATTATCATCGCTCCCAGAATGAAGACTGGTAAAAATTTATCTAAAAAAGACATTTCTTTTGTTAGAGTACTTGTTTCACTCATTGAATCCACCTAATTTCTTCTGTTTCTAATTGAAGTTACCATAAACTTACTCCTTGACCAAGGAAAAAACCAAAGATTAACCCCGCAATAACTGTAAATACTGTGACTAGTCCCACAAAAACTGTGTTCTTTTTATCACCTAGGAATTTTCGAGTAACTAATATACTTTGAATAGATAACTCTGGATCTGCTAACAGATATGCTAACAATGGTCCCTTAGCCATTCCAAGATCTAAGAAAATTCTCGCGATAGGAACTTCCATTAACGTTGGAAAGTACATAAACACTCCGAATAGAACAGCAATAAGATTAGCAAAGACAGTATTCTGCCCAACAAGGGCTGCAACCAAATCATTTGGGATAAAAAACTTTAGGAAACCAGCGATCGTAACACCAATAATTATTAAGGGAAATATTGATTTGACAAAGAACCAAGTCTCAGTAAGCCAAGCTTCGATGTCATCAGATCTGATCCTCTTTAGAATGAAGGTAATCAATCCGATACTAACGATACTAGTTAAAACAATTTTAGCTAGCATATTCATAATGTTCGAAGACAATAAAATGCCAAGAATTTCATAATCCTCTGTAAAATATTTAATTTGCGAGGTTCCTGTCATTAAAATATAAATTAGCCATAAAAAAAGTAATAATTTGTCATTAGGGATTTTATACGTCATTACTACTAGAATACATAATCCCAAGAGAAATATTATTGTCTGAAGTAGTGCTAGATTCTGGAATAATGTCTCCATTGATGGAATGTTCAAAAAAACGAATTCATTGAGAATATCAATCATATACTCATCCAATACTGCTAGAGAAATTGAACAAATTCCCAGAAAGACTATTAAGACAACGGTCACCTTGTTTAATAATATTTCTTGATAATCTTGGTCTTGCTGATGCGGAGTACCCAGTTCTTCGGATTTTTTTAAGCTATTACTGTGTATTATTTCGTTTCCGAATAGTTTTGCCATAAGAAACCCAATTAATATCGCAAAAATAATTGCTAAAATCCCTCTAGCAATGGCTATATCAAGACCTATAAGTGTCCCTGTATAAGTCAAAGCTAAAATATTGATTGCAGGTGCTACGAATAAAAAAGTAATTGCAGGCCCTAAACCAGCTCCCCGTTTCCAAATACTTATAAACAGGGGTAACACAGTACAGCTACATACTGCTAGAAGGAATCCAGCAGCTGTT
>CAZALJ010000240.1:0-4053 GCA_964485715.1 uncultured archaeon | reverse complement strand
CTTCATTTTCAGTTTTATAAAATACACAACGTCCATTATGACGAAGTATATCGTATTTACCGTCATCTGCTAATAATAATTTCTCTTTTATATTACTTGGTAGATTTGTAACCTCTGCAGGTAAAAAATATCCATATCCACAACACTTTTGACACCCATCAATGCAAGAAAATTTAGCAAATATTGATTTCTCGCTAAAATCGAGAATAATTGGTGAATTAAGAGCTTTTCTGAGAACTAGTGGTAGATCTTTTGTTTCATTAAGGAATATTGCTTTAACATCCTATTGATTCTGATTTATGATATAATTATTTCCTGAATATAAATGTGGTACATGAGAGATGTTTTACCATCATTTGGGGCACCTAGAATCAGAAAAAATGGTCTATTTTCAAGGTTGTGAATTCTTACCATTGTCCTTACTTCAAATATACTTGTTAGTTTTTATTCGAAGATCATTAAAAACATAAATTATTTGACTTTTCCAATAGAATTAAACACAATATTAAAACTTTTCAAGCTAATGTCAAAAGAAGTCATGTGGGAAGCTCTCATGGATGACTGCTTTAGCAGCTATAAAAATGTGAACAAATTACACAACTACTCATGGTGATTGGGATTTCAGCCAGTGCATTGATTCTTACTTGCTGTTTCATTGGTTTAATTGTTCTTATAATGACAGAAAAGATGAATCGTGCCATTTTATCTATCTCAGGGGCTTTAATTACCTATTTCGTACTAACATTCATTGAGCAAAAAGATTTTTCCTTAATCGTTGATCTACTATTTGGAACTCAAAATGAGGGTTATGTAAATCTGCATTCATTAATGTTAATTGTAGGTATTATGTTTATTGTCCACATTTCCGATGAAATCGGAACATTTCAGTTTTTAGCAGTGATTGCGATCAAGATGAGTAAGGGAAAACCTATTCCTTTGATGATTATACTATGTATTGTTTCAGCTATTTTTTCATCTATTCTGAATAATATTTTAACCGTTATGATATTAATCCCCCTTACGATCACAATATCACGAGTATTGAATGTGTCTCCAACTCCCTATATACTGACACAAGCAATTATGGTGAATATCGGGGGAACTTTTTTTCCAATCTCCTCTATCCCCAACATTTTGATCACGAGGGAAGCTGGAATCTCATTCCCAGATTACTTTTTAGAAATTGGGATTTTTTCAATTGTTACATTTGCTTTTACAATCCTATTATTCGTTTTTTTTTATAAGAATGAATTGTCAATTCCAAAAGACAAAGCCATCCATATTCTTCTATACGATTTCGATATTTGGAATGTTGTCCAAAGTCGTCGTCTTTTATGTGCATCTTTGGGTGCTTTAATCGTTTTAATGATCTCATTTTTTGTAATATCCGAAGAATTTCTTGCTCCCGATGCGATCGCTTTGAGCATAGCAATGTTACTAACCATTTTCAGCCGCTTAGACGCAAGAGAAATCATAAAAAAGTTCGATTACGAATTAATTTTCTATCTCCTTGGCGTTTTCGTTATTGTTGGAGGATTGGAGGTAGTAGGTGTGTTAACTGTTGTGGAAAACTATCTTGGAAATATTGGAGCGGGAAATGATTTTCTGCAGTTAATCTTGATTATGTGGATTGCTGCTTTCTCAAGTGCCCTAATTGATAACGTTCCAATTACCAAAGCCTTTATTCCAATAGTGATGGGTATGTCAGGTGATAATTCTTTTTTAACAAAGAGGTACTTTTTCAGTCTTGCTATTGGTGCGAACTGGGGTGATAATTTGACTCCATTAGGCGATAATATTCTCGTTTTAAATATTGCGAAAGAAAATAATCGTCCAATTAGCATCTTAGCTTTTTGGAAACTCGGATTTATTGCAACAATATACCAATTGCTTCTAGCAACCCTTTATTTCACTCTAATTTATCATTTCACTCTAGGGTTAGTTTTAATTGGTATAATTGGCATTTTAACGACTTTAGTACTCATTTTACTGAAAACGGGTCCATATAAAATCCAATCAGGAATAGACAAAGTATTTCTCCAAATAAGAAACTTCATAATTGCATGAAGGTATGAGTAATGATTGAAGAGACAATTGAGCGTATTAAACAAACATTACCAGAAGTAGAACACATTGTAATGTTTTATAACGACGGAACAGTGTTTCACACAACATTTGAGCAGATAAATATACCTAAATTGGGAGAAAATATCTCTGAGACCTTAGCTTACATGCGAAGGATGTATGAAATCTGTAATTATGACTGGGAAGATTATAATAGACTCGTCTTCGATACAAACGATGTTAGCGTCATTATCCTGAAGCTTGGGGAAAATAGTAATCTGGCTCTCTTTTTTAGAAAAATAAGGAAGAAGGGAGAGTTAAGAATTCACACAATACGTCGTTACCTGGAAAAAGTTGAAGATTTTTTGGATATTGATCGGGATGAATTGGTTATTCAAGAGGTGGAATTAAAAGAAGACCAGCTAGATGAATTTAAATTACAATTGGGATCCCAACAATACAAGTTAATAACACTTCAAGAATATCAAATCGAGACCACAGATGAGGAGAAGAAGAAAGAAATATCCAAAGAGATAGAGAAAGTGAATAGGGAAATAAAGAAAGTCAAGGAAGAAATAGATAAAAAAATTGAAGAAATCAACGATTTAAAAGAAGAGCTTAATCGAAAAGAGGATTAAGACTGGAAATTTGTCTGTATCATTCAGATAGGTCCGAACGTATTTTTTCAAAATATTCTAATGATTCTGGATTCGATAAAGCATCCCTGTTTGTTACTGGTTTGCCATGGATTATGTTTGTAACAGCAATCTCCACTTTCTTCATAGAAAATGTATATGGAATGTCTGGTGTTTCCAAGATTATAGCAGGGACATGGCGAGGTGACGCTTTTTCACGTAAAGCCTTTTTTATTCTAGCTTTAAGTTCTTCTGTTAAGTCAGAACCAGGAGCAAGCTTAACAAATAAAATTACTCGCTGGTCTCCTTTCCAATCCTGTCCTGTCGCCAGGCTGTCAGTGACTTCTGGTAAGGCCTCAACAATATTATATATTTCAGATGTTCCAATACGGACTCCTGAAGGTTTTAAAATAGCGTCAGAACGGCCATACATGGTTATTCCCTCTGTATCACTGTGAAGTATGCAGAAATCACCATGTCGCCAGACAGTTTTCCCCTTTGGCCTATAAAAAGCAAAATAAGCTTTTTCATACTTCTGATCACCTGGATCATTCCAAAAATGGAGGGGCATGCTTGGGGAAGGAGTTTCACATACGAGTTCTGCCTGTTGATCACGGATAGGATTGCCTGCTTCATCGTACGATTCTACTTTCATCCCTAAAGCGCGTACTTGTATTTGACCAGCATATACTGGAAGTATAGGACATCCTCCAGCAAAAATTGCATTGATATCGGAACCACCAGTAATTGAATTGAAATGCAGATCCTCCTTAATTCCTTTGTAAAGCCATTCATTTACTTCAGCTGAAATAGGTGAAGCTGTTTGTGAAATTACTCGCAATGACGACAAATCGAATTTTTTTCCAGGTTGAGCCCCTATACCAGCGAGATAGTGAAGATAACTCGCACTTGTTCCAAAAATAGATATCTTTTCATCCTGAATTAATCTCCACATTGCACCCCAATCAGGATACAAAGGATTACCATCATATAGTACAATGGTAGCACCAGTTGCCAAGCAACTAACCAACCAGTTCCACATCATCCAACTCGGTGACGTAATATAAGTGATTTTATCTTCTCTTTTCAAATCAGTGTGAAGCACAGTATCTCTAATTTGAGTTATGAGGACTCCTCCCGTGCTTTGTACCATACATTTTGGTTTTCCTGTTGTTCCTGAAGAGAACATGATATACCCAGGATGTGTAAATGGTAACTGTTCAAATTGTATCTCTGGGTGTTTTTTTGTGGATAAAAACTCATCATAATGACCAGAGTTGGGAATATTACCAAGTTCTGGCTTTTCTTCCACATATGAGGTTACAATGACTTTTTCTAATGAGGGGAGCCCTTT
>CAZALJ010000239.1:0-4060 GCA_964485715.1 uncultured archaeon | reverse complement strand
CTCCTCTCGTCATTTGTTTTGACAAGATTGCTCTAAGAGATAAGCGCATCTGATCCTCTAAATTTCGTCCCATTTTTCGTCTCATCAACCTAACTATTAATGTTTCATCATAAGAGAGATAAATTTTAGTTATTAATTATTTTTTTATTTTCGACCAGAATTTTCGATTGGTTCGAAAGGATAATATTTTCAAAGAAGGTCAAAGGGAGATGGCTGAATTTCATTAATCAAGTTGTTTCCAGGCATTAATCTATATGAAAGTACTGTTAAACACAAATTTATGTGAAAAAGCCATGATATCCCTTAATAAACAAATAAATATAAAATGGAAGTCAGGTAAAATTGTATTCCTCCTCATTTTGATCATTTTCCATCTACCTATCATCTCTGGTGTTGACACTTCTTTGAACACTCAAGAGGAGGAAACACAGGACTTCCTCCCAGAATTTACATCAAATGACGTGAAAACGAAGCTTGTAAATAATGATAACTTCGTAGGGAATTATAGTTTTAATATCACAAGTCTATTCAATTATGTGGATTCGCTATACGAAAAAGAAGGGATATTTCTTGAAACAATTGAAGGATATGACACATCTATTGCTACTTATGAAGCTCTTTCTATTTTGAGATTTTTAGGGTTGGATTATTACAAATTTGGTGCTGATTGGAAGAATATAGAGATTACTATTGCTAATAAATTACGTATAGATCTTAAGGATAAATCTGGTTCTGGAGGATTTTTCCTCTCTTCTGCCGCTAGCATTCCTTCTTTGGATGGATCATTTGGTGTGGTGAATTCTCTATGGATAATGAATGAGCTCGCCCCGCATCTGAAACCTATTGTAGCAGATCTATTAGATTTTGTCTATAACACAACTTTGGATAAAGAAAATATAGGTTTTCACGAAATTAACCAAGAAATTTCGATTAAAGCTACATTTCAAGCTTTATCCATTCTTGACTTGATTCGTAAAACAGTAATTCAGGTACCTCCTGATAGTCAAGGGATAAACAAAACAGTCCTTGAGATTATGGCGAATTATTCAGTTGACTTACTCAAATTTATAAACAGTAAATGGGTTTATAACTCACATTTCGATTCACGAAGTCCATATCGGACCCCAATTGAAGATACATGGCAAGCTCTTCAATCAATTAACATATTAGAACGATATGGAAAACTGCTTAGCATACCATTGCCTAATTCAACGAATGATTACTATATTCCAGTAATAAATTGGTTAAAATCATTAATAAAGACAACAGAATCAACAAAAGGAGGGTTTGGGACATTAGATTTCGCAACTGTCACTGAAACTGGAATGAGTTATGCGATCCTAAGTCTGTTCAATGCTACGGAGGAAATCAATAGTACAGAGACAGCAGAAGCAATATCCTTTGTTTATTCGTCTCAATTTCTCAAGCGAGAAAATCGAACTTATCGTGGCTCGGAAAAGATTCATCTAGGAGGGTTTGGCCCCAATAATCGAACTTATAGTAATGCCTTATTAAGTAAACGTGTAAATATCCATGATACATATTTTGCAGTATTAACTCTTCTTCTATCAGGGGATATTTTTAATTCCACTGAACTTTCCTTAGAGACATCTCACTATAAAGACTATCCCAATATTAACAAGACAAACTTGATTGTTCAGGGCAAACCTGCTACTATTGAACAATTTTTCACAATCTATGATTATAAATCCCATGGCTCCCTCGAGTTGAATACTACGGTAGACAACTGGCAGCTCACCCATACAGATTATACTGAAAATAATTCGGAATTTTATGGGAAATCTGACGCTCTTTATGTCGTAAACTTACAAAACGATTCACAAGCTGATTTTAACTGGTCGTTGGGCCCACATTGGATTAATAATAAAATTTCAATCCGAAATCTACCAGTTATTCGATCTCCAAGCTATTATCTCAATTCAACCTTATTCGTAGGTTATTCAAATCACGTTGATTTTAATCAAACAGTCATTAAGCCTGGGGATAACGTCACACTCACGATTACCTATCAGAATGGATCTGTTCTCACATACTCAACTCAAAATATTACAGACGGAAGTGTAAGTGCTTATTTAAGATCACCAAATGGGCAGAATGAGACTTGGTTTGATTTAGAACCTATTAATACAGCCATTGGAGCAATAGAATACATGTGGAATGTTTCCAAACAAGATTTACTAGGATCATGGGAATTGACCCTTACCTTTTATCAGTCCGGTTTTAAGTTTGTTTCCATCATACCAATTGAAGTCACTGACACTGTATTTTTCTATAACATCGCTAAAACACCCCAATATTACCCTGGCGAAAATATGAACCTCAATATTTCTTTAAAATATTCAAATGGTTATTTTACTCCGAATGCAA
Source organism: uncultured archaeon (assembly GCA_964485715.1). Taxonomy (GTDB): domain Archaea; phylum Asgardarchaeota; class Heimdallarchaeia; order Hodarchaeales; family Hodarchaeaceae; genus Hodarchaeum. Next base: position 1,672 of record CAZALJ010000239.1, on the reverse strand, counting down.
ACGCATCAGTGGTGTTTACAAGCAATAAAACCCAAGAAGAGGTTTTCAATCTCACATTAGAGCATTTGGAGGGCAATATCTATACAGCAAGTCGCAGCAAATGTCCAAACCGTCAATTATATGGATTCTACAATGTTTCTATTCGCCTCACATGGAACACATCAATAGGATTGCAAGCTGATTCCGTTTTAAACAAAAGTCTATCAGTTATCAATATTAAAGGTATTCCAACAATCTCTGAGGCATCTTTTGAAACAAACTACCGAAGTGACAGCACATTAGTAGAAAGTAATTTGCTTTATTATGGTGAAACTATCAATCTAACCTTAATGATTGGATTTAAATCGAGTTCTAGAATTAATAACGGTACTGACGAAAAAGTGGTTGTAAAAGGGGGATTGGTTAACAATACCCAACCATCTTCTTTTATCCAATTATTTCACGTCTCACAGCATAATAAAACACTTTCTCTGAGTGGATCAATTAATCCCAATCTTCCTAATGCTACTTTTGGAACAAGATTCCTAATACAATCAGAATGGAATAATTCCTTTGTATACCTCAGGAATCCAATAAACAGCACTAAGGATGCCACATACAACTTTTCTCTCACTGGTAAATTTGTGATTACAGATGTAAATTATATAGCTGCTACTGAAAAATACGGAGACCCACACTGTTATGCCCTTGACACTACCTCAGTTATTTCGATTTCATTCAAAGTGAGTAACTCTGAACTAGAGAATATTCCAGTACCTAATATTAACCTTTACGGAATTTTAGATGTCAAAAATGAAGTTGGAACTTTAAACCTATCTCTCCCGAGTATTACATCAGCTGTAGATCAGAATGGAACATCGATCTATCTTTTATCCATACCTACTTCAGGTTTAAGCCCAAATGATTACGAGATTTCGATTTACACCTGGACTGCTGTCAAAAACCATCTAAAAATTGGTCAATTGTCATCAGGCTTTAAAATCACAACCACATTTTCTCCCCCACAGATAATTCAACCACATGAGGCATTGATTCTTTTTGCAGGAATAGTTTTCGTTATACTAGCTTATTTAAATTTAAGGAAATTTCGGTGACCAATTGTTTTCCTATTTCTATGGACCACTCTTTAAAAAACTGAATGATCTCATTTAATTTGTGTTTTGAAAGCTCTGGAAAATGAATCCCAAATATTACTACTGTATAATAACGTGTAATTTTCGCAATGTTCCGTGCAATACTCCCTGCAAGTTCTCCGTCTCGGTGAGAAGGGAAGGAAAAACAATGATAATTCGCTGATTCCTCACCTTTTTTCCTGATATATGGAACTCCAATTCCGACCCCACCTAAATGATCGTTGGGACCTGTTATATCAATAATTAACCCTCCTCCCTTAAAAAAAACCGATGCGATGAATTGATATGAGGAGTATTCGGTTTTAAAGCGTGCAATCTCTCTCAACGTGTAAACCCATGTAAATAAATAAAAAAGGAGAAAAAAATATCTCCACTAATCCTCTTCACTAGTCTCAGGTTCGGTTTCTGCAGTAGAATAGCTCGTAGATTCCTCCTCATGCTGGCGCCGCTCACGCCAGCGGCTCCTCCTCCTCACGTCGACGCCGCTCCTCTTTCTCATGCTGACGCTGCCCAATCTTTTCTTTTAAACTCGAAATTTC
>CAZALJ010000238.1:0-4062 GCA_964485715.1 uncultured archaeon | reverse complement strand
AACTTTTTGTCTCTTGAATGACGGAGGAGGGAGATATTTTTTGAGGACTTTTATGCCACTAATATTCATCGGACATCTCCAAAAAGCATATTCCGAGAAATACTGATTGATTCCTTTCGTTTTCTCATCCTAGAAAACCCTCCCTCAATCCAGTTCTTCGATTCACCAGAACGACCGATTTTCCTGTAAATTGAACCAATTGTGAGATACAATATCGAGTCGTCTTTAAGTTGGTTTGCTCGTATATAAAATTCTACAGCTTTCTCAAATTCGAGCATTTGTTGGGAACTTAAAGCCTTCCAATAGAAAAGATTACCTATTCTTACCAGAATGGAAATATCCACAATTTCCCGCACTGTCTCTCTATCTTCCCCGTCTAGTCGAGCAAGAATTTTCTCCAATCGGGATATTTTTGGTAATATTTTGATAAAATCTTCAGCTTTAATATTGGGGCGCATATAGAAAGCTCCCTCCAGAATAGGTGTATCTGTAAACACCATGAATTCGTCCAATAATTTTGACATTGATGTTTGAATTTGAGTTATTTCACGAATAATCCCTGAAAGAATTTGATGACGATCATGAGCAATTTTAATCTGCTCTAAATCCACTGCAGACTGTCTAATCGCTGCTGGAGTACTTGTTCCCTCCCTAGTTGCTACTGCGCTTTCGATACTAGTATAGACCTCTTTCAGCAGTTCGGTTGTTAAGTCGTCTTGGTTTTCTAAAGTTTCAAGACTCCTTGAAATCACACGTTCAATTATATCATAACTTGCTAATACTCTCTTTTTTGTTTCACGGATAAACAAGAGAAAAAGCGTGCAGTATCGCCCAGCAGCTTGAATCCGGGGATCAGACGAGGTGGAGGAAGAAACTATGAATGGATAAGCCAAAGCTAATTCTTTCCGACCTGGTACAGGAAAAGAACCATGGAGCTGATTCAATTGCTCTTGACTCTCTCCTAAACCAAGCGCGGTCATAAGACTGATACTCAGCTTCATGGCACTAGTTTCATCGAGCTTTGAGAGGTTAATCTCAGTCATCGGCCCTGTGTCTGACATTACTGTCAGTATTATCCCTTCAAATAACATATTATTACACCAAATTGAATCCTAGGGTTTTGGTGGAACTTTAAACCAGTTCGAGAGAGGTACTCTCATATCAATTGGGTCATTTTACTGAATTTTGAATTTTTTTCTTAGATTACCTCATTTATTTATCGTTTTAGGTTAATCTCATAAGATTAATTAAAAGGTTTTTAATTTCTAAAGTTGATAAAGAGTGCAAAATCTTAAGCTTTTTGTTTTGCCTATACACTTCTACAAATTATCAGCTGCAACCCTATTTATCCAACAAATTCTAAACCTTGGCAACTGACATTACCAGTAATCATCTAGTTCTTCTTAGGAAATTACTATTTTATTGGTTTTTTAGTCTTTTTTCGAGGAGGACTAGGTAAATCTCTTTCGATTCGTTTGAGTCTTTTTCGTGAAAATTCCGCAAGGGAACGGTTAAAAGCGGCTTGATCGGTCGTGACTCGTTGATATTTTCCAAGTGTAGGAGAATAAATGCTTGTCACATCTAGTTGAAATTGATGAAGTAAACTCCATGAGTTACGGATTGCTATTAGGTCATATAGATAGAGGGAAGCGTCCATCAGTTCAATAACCCTTTTACGTGTTTCCAAATCCAACTTAAGAACTCTTGGACGGTTGAGGATCTCTAAAAGAGATCTTAAGAGATCAACGATTTCGGACAAATCCACATGTTTTAACTCATTTTTCTCAAAAGCAACAATAAGAAGATTCATCTCAGTTGTTAATCTTTCCAATTGATATTTCAACAACTGAGTACTCCGTATAAATTTTCTTTTGTCTAATCTACGTATCAAGAGTTTGATCGTTCGTAATGAAGCCTCAGGTTTTGACTTTCTGAACCCTAATCGTTTTAAAAAGCGCGCCATCCTTCCATCAACGCGTAATTGGCCAGCCATTTCTCGTGTTGTACTTATTCCTTGTCTTTGGTGTTGATCTAATATCTCTTTTATAAAAGAAGTATTAATATCAGCAGCCATCCCTAGTACTGAAAGTAAATAGTATGCTTCAAGCATACGAGTAGGGTCCTCTCTCTTTCCAACGTTTTTTCGTAAAAATGATCCCAATAAAAGCCGATCATTTTGAGACAAAAGTTCCAGTTTACCTAGACGATGAATTAAGAAACAAAATGCAATCACTGAGTCTTCAATTACGGAGGTGTTTACTCCTTCATTTATCATTTTAAAGACGAATTCTGATACCAAATTTTCCAGTTCTTTATTTGTTCCTCCTACTAATAAGTCTGAGATATCCATTAACGTACTCAAACTGTTGATTTCTTTAGGAGTGTTTGTAAATTTCTTTACTAGTCGTGATACTTCTGTTTTTCCGATTGTGTTTACTTGATTTATAAACTCAAATTCTTTTAGAGTATTGAAGACTTCGGAAGAGACTTGTTTTTCTTCTTTAAGCTCATTTAAGACTTTTCGAGAGGAACTATGCCCTTGGAGACTCCCCTCCAGCAATCCTGTTAATAATTCCTCAGGGACTTCCTCTTCGCTTTCTTTAGTAATACTGTACGCAAGTGGAATAGATATTTTTTGAAGCAAACTTTCAACAGAGTCCAATTTGGTTAATATTTGCTGATGTTCATCACTTAGTTTCTGAATACTATTGACAATTAACTGATCAATATCCTTCTTGTTTGGCGAATAGGCTGCTAATTCTTCATGAATTATCTTGCGTACTTCTTCCAAATTATCATTACTTAATCTCTGTTCTAAGAAATGTTTTCCAAATCTATTTTCAATTTTATGATCTAATCGTTCAATTAAAAAAGATTTTGCCAGTTTTTTTTTGGCCATTTTGGCAGTATAGTTTGTTACAACTTCTTTAACTAATGCAGCAACAGTTAGCCCTAAAAAGGGTAAGAATGGGGCAACCAATACAATTCACTGGTAACTATGTATGAAAATCATTTTAAAATATATTCGATCCTATCAAATGATAAGTAATAATTTGTGCCTATCAACTGAACTGTTTCTTTTCAATTATATTTACAATGAAAGAGGTTCGTACAATTTTCAGAGGATTTAACAGATGAAAAAATACTCAATCCAAGACATATGGATACGCGTTATTCTCTTTTTCGCTATTTGTGTAATTTTAATCTTTAGTTTCCAAGGATTTGTACTTCGCTTAGTAAGAACTCTTTTTAATAACGGAAACCCCTACCCCGAGACCTTAGAGATCAATCTTGTCCGTTCAATGAACGGAATTGTAGGTATTGGCTTGGTCTACGTTTTTTTACAATTTGATAGACAAAAAATGGATACTGCGGGTTTTTCTTGGAATAGAAAATTTGCGTGGGAATGGATCCTCCTTAGTGTTCCAATCACAATTGCAGGACTTATACCAACAATTATCATTGAATGGTTTTTCGGTATTATTTTCGTACCCAGCAACGTAGTTGAAAACCCAGCAGTACTCATTGACCCCGTTGGTATAGTCTTAACTTTTCTTGTAACAATGTTTGCCATTGCACTAGGGGAAGAGATCCTATTCCGAGGTTATCTGCAAACCGTCTTGGAAACGCAATACTCATTCTTTTTTGCAGCCGTAGTCTCGGCATTATTGTTTGGTATGCTTCACTTTTTATTACTAGCTCCTGGAGCTCCTGGAGCTGGAGCACATTTACCAAGTATGTTTGCTATCCTTTTCAGTGCTTTTGCCATAGGACTGACCTTTTCCTATGCGTATAAATCGACAAAATATAATTTGGTCTTCCCTGTAGCGATTCATGGAGTTTGGGACTTTATTATCTTTCTATTTCAAGCTGAATTCAAATATGAAGATTTCTTCTTTGCTTCTATGGAAATTTTTGCCTCATTTGTTGGAGCTGTAATAATCTTCATTCTCATATATCTATATTCAACCAAACGTCTTGCTATTGCCATGGTTGAAGAGGATTAACCCTTACAAGTGAGTTTGAATCCAACAATGAAGCTCACACAAGTTTCTCTCATTC
>CAZALJ010000237.1:0-4104 GCA_964485715.1 uncultured archaeon | reverse complement strand
TTTCATCACGGAGAAGATGAGGTAAACCCAGCTACAAGAGCTTTAGCAGCTTTGTAACGATTAGGTATGTCTGGAGGCGATATTTGCATCGAGGAACCTACAATAGATTTAACTAAGACCCAAGAGAAAGGAGAACCTGTGATTGGAGGAGGTGCAATGTTTAGAGGAAGAGCAGTCGAGAAATTAATAACTGACGAATTACCTAGGAGAAACTGGGAAGAATTTACGGAATGTCCTCATGAGGAATTAGAAAACCCAGGCAGAGTTCACCCTGATCCTTTTGGTAATGTTCATATTTGTCAAGGATTGAGTATGGGGAACATGTGGAGAACTTCCTTATCAGACCTTGTTAAGAACTATGATGCGAGTACACATCCTATCTGTAGACCTTTGTTGAAAGGAGGGCCAGCTCAACTAGCAAGAGAATACCAGGTTGATCATGAAGAAAATTATGTCGACGCTTGTCACTTTTGCTATATGGTTCGTATGAATCTCCTTGATAAATTCCCAGAATACTTAGCACCGAGGCAGGTTTACGGATTCACAGAATAATAAGCATTTAAAAAATAAAACAAATAGCAAAAAGTTCAAAACCCCTTCATAAGAAGCAAAAATATCAGAAAAGATTTTTTCACATGAGGGAATCTTATTGCTTAGAGACTTCGAGGGGTATTTCTTAAACGAGGAAATGAAAACCTATTTTGAAGACTTTAAGCTATATACTCTGCAAATAGAAATAAATCAAATTTGTCAGCAGAACTGTATTTATTGTTATGCTCATGAATCTTGGGGGGAAGAAATGGATAGAGATTTTGTGAAAAATATTCTCGATGATGCTGCAGAAATGGAAACACGAAAAATAGAATGGTTGGGAGGCGATTGTCTCCTTCACTCCTCCTGGGAGGAATTAATGGCGTACGCAAAATATCAACACAAGCTTATCAACAATATCTGGACTAGTGGAAATCAACTAAACAAGAAGTCAGTGGCAGAAAAAACTGTTGAATTAACAAGGGGTGGAGGTTTTATCTCAGTCCATCTAGACTCTGTAAATCCTAATATACACAGAGAACTCACTAATAGTACCATACAATACCTTGAAGATGCACTAAAAGGAATACAAAGGATAATCGATTTAGGAAAACCTTCATCAGAGATTTTAAATTGCTTAACATTAACAGGACTCCAAGCAGGGGAAGATTTCAGAAACACGGTCAAGTATTTCCATGAAAAATTCGGTATCCCTGTAACATTTGTAAGCTATAAACCTACAAGTGAGAATACTCGCTTACTGATCACACCCCAACAGATAAGAGAGGCAGAGAGAATAAAAACAGATACTTTCTTTGGTACACATATACCAATCATACCACAATGTGTCTCAAAATTTTATTGTGGAACGACAGCATCTATCCTACCAGAAGTGGGAAAACCTACTGTAGGTAATTTAACAGTTTGTTCACGAATTCGACAATCATTTGGAAAAATTGAATCAGGCCAATCTTTCAAAAAGGAATTCTCTAAAATTAAACACATATTGTTAACGAGAAAGCTCAAAGAGCTTTCTAATCTTCCGAAGGATTGTCAGCTGTGTAACTTCAATAATATTTGTTGGGGCTGCCGTAGTAACGCTTGGTATTACACTGAAGACGTGTTCGCTGGAGATCCTAGATGTTGGAGACGAACAACAGATGGTTCTATTTAGTTTCTCTTTAAAAAATAAATATTTAGCCAAGTAAATAAGAGATCAAAATCAGTCAAACATGCAAGACTGAATTAGGTGTATTTCTCGATTCAATTCTGTTAATCCTTTTGCCAAAGTACTTTTCGGAAAAAGGCTGCTTCTCTTGTTAATGCGTCAATGTTATTCTCCTTTTTTCGGAACCCATGTGCCTCACCTTCATATTCAATGTACTCATTAAGGATACCTTTTTCCTCAAGAATTTCAGCCACCTCACGAGATACTTCAGGCGCGACGACTTTATCATCTTTGCCTTGAAACAAGATCATTGGTGATTTCAATCTATCTAAATGATTAATAGGTGATCTTTCTTTGTAGATCTGTTCACCTTCGGGTTCGGAGAGTGGTTTGCCCATTAACCAATCTGTGTACCGGCTCTCGAATTTATGTATCAATTTTGCGAGAGTAATTAGATTTCCAATTCCAAAATAGCTAGCTCCGACTTGAAAAGTATCGGGGAATAATGTTAACGCACGTTGTACTGCATATCCACCAGCACTACCCCCGGTAATTGCCACTTTTGAGGCAACAATTCCGTGCTGAAATAAATAATCAACAGCATCTTTAATATCTTGAGCATCAATGACACCCCAGCTGCCTTTTAATGCATCCCTATACCTCCTCCCATATGATACACTCCCTCTATGATCGACATCAAAGACAGCATATCCTTGATTGGTCCAAAACTGCTTTGATAACAGAAATACTCTTCGTGCTTTTCCAGTAGGCCCACCATGAACCAGAACAATCAATGGTGGTTTATCCCCTTCAGGAACGACATATTTACTATTCCTTGGTAAGTATAAAAGACCATAGGCTTTCTTACTATCAGAAGTTGGATATTCAAGATGTTGAGGTATGGAGATGTCCTGTTCTGAAAGAGGATTTGCAAAACTCGATTTGATAATGTCATAATCCATTGATTGAAAATCAAATTTAACAAGAACGGAAGGTTTATTGAAAGAATTTCCAATGAAAACGATTTCATGTTCTGAATAAGCCTGAATACCTAAATGTTCATCAAAAGGAGTTTGCAACGACTCAAAAACTCTTGTTACAGGGTCGATTAATGCAAGAAAACCTTCTCCTTTCTTGTCGTAATTCGCTACAATTCGTCCACTACTGGGTAAGAAATCCCAGCTCATAAAGCGAAATACCCACATTGGTAATCCAAACTCTGCTAATTCCTGTGTAATTGCTCGTATTTCACCATTATCATACTGGTAGAGATTCCACCAATTTTTCGGGCTTTCCTCAGGTTGTCCCTCTTCATCCATAACAAAAAAAAGGCGTCCGCTACGATCAAATCGAATCCCGCAAACAGAAACCCCATTCCCACCTGCAATGATTTTATTAGATCTTGGTACTACAGAATTATCCTTATAATCTGCTAATACAAGCTCTGTGGAATTCCACGGCATATTAGGATGATTATATTGTAACCAAGCAATCTGACTACCATCTGGAGATAGGATAGGGTCAAAATAGAAATTATTTCCTTTCACGAGGATATTTGGTTCCTGAATAGTACTTTTAGTGACATCAAGGGAGGCGATATAGTTTTCATTCTCTTTTTCTGCATATTCTTTTTCATAAACTAAGATGAGTGCCTTACCATCAGATGTTAAAATAGGGGCAGCATATTTTCCTAAGGAACCATCCTCATTTTGCACAGGGGTTAATGGGATTGGTGACTCTTCTGCTCTAAGTGTCTTTTGATAAAGACGTTGATCCTGAAAATTTACATAATAAATATTCTTCTCTTCTACCTCCCAACAAATACCACCATATTCATGGACGCGAGTTCGGACATTTACATCAGCAGGCAGGACATCAAATATCTCGCCCTTGGCATTTTGACAAACAATAGCGATGCGGCCATTTTCTGCAGGACGTAGTTCAGACCAATAGATGTTATCATTAACGATTTTAATATCGTTGAAGGTATTAATTTCTTCAAAAATCTGTTCAGGGGTAATATTAGGAATCCATTTCCGATAAGGTAAAATCTGCTTGTTCTCTACCATTCTTGACACCATTTAATAACTCTTGTAGATTGTAGTAGTCTTAGTCTAAAATAATATATATTCTTCTTTTATTAGGCTCCAGCTTCCGTTCAGCTATTATAAACATCTTCATTAGCTAAATTTCACAGTTAGAAGAGAAATGAGAACTTAGCATAAGGAGAAATTGTTGGATTAGGGATCAAAACTTATTTGTTAAATGAATACTTCAAAAAAACGTGATTCAATAGTGTAATTAAACTTATGTTAAAGGTGATTAATTGGTAAAACAAGATGATCTCTTACTAGAATTGCAAAATATCCAAAAAATTGTTATTAATGATCCAATACAACTTGCAC
>CAZALJ010000236.1:0-4104 GCA_964485715.1 uncultured archaeon | reverse complement strand
TTCCAGAATCGGGTCTTGTTTATTTCCTGACCCCGCCCCGATCCCTTATCGGAGATTTTGGGGTAATCGATTTTGCTGATCCAATAACTTCTATTGTTCGTTCTTTAATTTATGCTGCCATTTTAATTGTTCTTTCAGTCATTTTTTCGGTGATGTGGCTGGAAACCGCTGGAATGGGCCCTCGTGATGTAGCCAGTCAGTTCTTACAATCAGGAATGCAAATGCCTGGTTGGCGACGAAGCAAAAAAATTGTTGAACGTCGGTTAGAAATGTATATTCCCACAATAGCGATAATAGGTGGATTATTCATTGGTTGTCTCGCAGCTTTTGCAGATTTCCTTGGAGCTATAGGTTCTGGTATGGGTATTCTATTATCGGTCAGTATTATGAGGCAATACTTTGAACTAATAAGCAAGGAAAGAGTCGCGGAAATGAACCCTGCTTTGCGAGGTTTCCTAGGAATATAATAGATTTTTCCTGCACTTTTCATACTTAATAATCTTAATCTTTTTTTTTGGATGGCTGTATTTGGATTCGGTCACCTGGGGTAATTTCTAGAATATCTGAGGCTCTACCATTCCGGAGAGATATTTCTAATGTTTCAAAGCTATTTAAAATGAGAAATGGATTAACATCAGAACCTTCGAAGTAACTTTGCTTAAAACTCAGTGTTAATTTGGTACGGGGTGTTAATAACAGATATTCTTCGTCATATTTTAAATTCAAAGATTTAGGTAGACTAGTTATGATATTTCCAAAGTGATCAATGAAAATAACTTCTCCTGTCGATGTTGTAGGATCCCAATGGAAATTAAGGGAGTTTTGAATGATACTAGGAGTGCCTAATTCTTTAAGCGAATACGTCTGACTGAGTTTTCCAGCCGCGGGAGCGAAAACATCTCGTCCATGAAAAGTATGCGAAGCACCACTAGGAACTGGTAGATCAACAATAATTACATCCTCATAATTGGAGAGGACGGGCGAAAGAATGCCATTATCAGGTCCAATGAAGTAATAATTATTTATTTGGGCTCCTATCGCTTTTCTGGGGCCGCCGACTCCAGGATCAACAACAATTAAAAAAATAGTATTAGTTGGAAAATATTTGTAGGATTTTAACAGAATAAATGCGCCCTGCCGAATATTATAATTTTGGATATGATTAGTAAGTGAAATTATATTAGCCAAAGGATTGATTTGGAGTATCAATCCTTTCATTATTCCAACGTAATGATCATCGCCAAAATCAGTCATTAAAACGATAAGAGGAGGTTTTTGATAGAGATTCACGCTAAGACATCCAGACTAAGCCAAATTAGGGGAATTTTAAAAATCCCTATTTTAAAGGTGTTACTTCTAAAGGAACAATATTGTCAGGATTTTTTGCAAATATTAGCGATAAAATACCTAAACCACTAATAATAAGCAAAAATAGCAGAGCACCAACGAAACCAGAAGAATCAAGAATAGTTCCGATTAGTCCAAATCCAATTAAAGAGAGAATCAGATTAATAGTGTTAAATAATGATTCCTGTGAGCTTCGAATTTCGGAAGAAGTAATTTTGTAATACAATTGCCAATACAAACCTATCGCGAGTCCGCTTAGAATGATTTTTAAAAAGAATATCATCATTATTAAACTTAATTTGATGAAAAAAGGGAAATTACAGAGCAAAATTAATAAATAAACCATCCATATAACTGGATAGTCTAGGATATAAAATATAAGAACTCCTTTATAGGAAGATTGAATGAATGAGGTCATTTTTCCTGATAGACGGCTGAAAAACGCAAAAATAACATTTGAGAATGATTGAGTTAAAGTGATGAAAACAAGAGAAAGGGTTGTGTATTGAATAACAATATCAGTTTGATTAAAAGTTTGATTAGAAGAACCAATTTCATATAATAGAGGAGAAAAGACTAGAGAGCTAAATGAAATCGATGTAAAGCTTAATAGTGAAAAACTAATGAAATATGGGATAACCCCTGAATATTTCTCCTTAATATTATTAATGAGGGATTGGAATTTGGGAGAGACGGATCCAGATGTCACCAATATATCTCTTTCTTTTCTTTTCTCTTTTCCTTGGGGAATGTCTTTTTTTTGATTTTTAGGTTTAGAAATAAATTTTACACCGAATATAACTCCCATTGCAGCAATGAAAGCTTGTATTAAAAAAATAAATTGAGGTAGAACCCGAGCTTGTTGAAGAAGAATTCCTCCTGTGAATGTTGCTAGTGCAATAACGATTGATTTAGCAAAACTGATATTTCCCATAACACTTCGAAATAACAAGCTATTTCCAGATTCTTTCGGAGCAATAGATTCCCAAGAGTTTAGAAACCACGAAATAAAAGAACCAGATAAAAGAGCAGAATAAATTCCAACTAATATTTCTAAAAAAACTAGTTCAATGGGATTAGTTACAAGAATTAGTCCAAGGTAATAAACCATTAAACAAAATAATGCGCCACAAAATGCAATTTTTTGTCCAAAGCGGTCTGTTAAAACACCAAGGGGTACATCAAGGATCGCTCCAAATAACATTCCCATAGCTACTATAACACCAAAGACGCTGAAAGAATCCAAAACAGATAGATAATAAAGAGAGATCCAAGCATAACTAAGATAAATTCCAGAAACTATAACTTCTAAACTAAAATATTTGAGACTAAGGCTTTGCAATTCTCTAGGAAACGTTGAAATTCCAAGAATTGTATGTATAAATGCCATCTTTATCCCATTTACTTTGTGTATTTAAATTGGAGAAGATATTTCATCTCAATAAATTAGTGAAGTCTTCTTAGCTATACTTGCTATTGTACTAAAATTAACAATGGGGAAATTCTGTGAATTAATCTCGCCTCCTGAGATGATGACTAGATAAGGGATATTTTTAAGGTGTTTAGCATATTTTTTAATGAATTGGTCAAATTTATCACCAACAATCATAGCCCTATTCCCACAATCAAAAAATAACCCAAAAGATGTATTTTTCGTAATCAGGTTATTTAATGTATTATCAAGTAATTGCTCAATTGTTGAGGCACTTTGATCGCAGATAAATGCTTGATAGTGGTTAGGATCTTTTGCAACTAATTTTTTAGCAATCTGATTGGGTGTTGTGATAAGAGCATGTTTAAGATTTGGATTAATGGCTAATCCATAAATATTTTGGTTTTGTTCTTCGTCAATAACGCATAGCGGCCTATACGGATGATAATAGAAGTAGCGTTGAGTACATTCCTCAAGAACTTCTGGTGTTTTTTCCATGTCATATAATTCTAACAAGGCGTCAGCTCCCCATTTTCCGCGAATTCGGGGAATAAAACCGCCATCTAGATAACTATCCAAGTCAAAACTTTTGTTAGGTATAATACTTGCACCAGAATCAGTTTTACTTTCAAATTGAAGGTTTGCAGAACTTATTGAGATATATGCTAACGAATCTTTGTAAGCTCTGAAGTTATGGAATTGGTAAGATTTATTCATGGTTAAAGGATCGACACCAAAAGTTCCTGTGAAGTGTATTCCTTCTTTATAGAGTCGTGTGAAAAGGGGCCAGGCACAGGAATATGATATTCCAATTCCTGCAATATCCATTGAAATTCCAGCTATTTTTCCCATAAATTTTGATAATATAGGAAATTTGCGCCAAATTCGGTTATTTAACGCAAAAAATGGGTTAAAACCTTCAAGCCGATGATTTAACAAGTTTACCATAAGTTTCGGGAACCCGAGTCCAGGAGGGAAGAAGATATGAGTAGTGTTTGATCCTCTCTTTTTTTCCTTTTGAACTGTATTTTTACAGCCTTTAACGATTTTCAAGGTTTTTAATCGCGTTCCAACTCGGAAACGTTTTACAATAGAACTTTTAGCTGTTATTCCTGATAAAAGCATCAAACCTGCCCCTTTCAACCCATAATCATCATTATTCGCTATCCCGATACCAGAACACCCTGAAAATGGAATATTACGATATTTTTCTTTAATCACTTCCATTGCTTTGTTATATGTTTTTGCTCCTCCAAAATGTGAGCCAGTAAAGTAAAGTATAAGGGATGGATGAGCTCCTAGTCGGGATTCAGCTTGTTCAAGAG
>CAZALJ010000235.1:0-4109 GCA_964485715.1 uncultured archaeon | reverse complement strand
AACGACATCTCAACTTCATAGAGAATTGTTTGAAAGAGACCTCAGAACTAAATAACTCCTATCTTTGTGAGTTGCCCAAATATCGTCATTTGTTAGCAAGTCATCTCTTGGGGAAAGAAATAACTATCTTCCCAGAAGATTTGGATTATAACGATTCAAATCATGTAAATCAGCTTATTTGGCTTTTTACTAAAAATATACTAGGTAAGGCCATTAATCAATATCCTGATATCAAAACACAATTTTACAATTCATTCTTTTATGATTATGAACTATTTATCACAATTGACTTATTAGATTTTATTTTAAGCTTTCTTCAGTACTCAGCTCCTCCAGATTTCCCTGTCACTAAGTGTCTTAATGATTTAACACAAGAAATTACCTCAATTACCAGAATTATGTTCAAATCTCTTTCTCTAGACGATATAAAATTTGTTTTTCAAGTACACAAATCATGTCGTCGTGCGAACACTCTTGGAAAAGTAAAACCTATTATGGATCTTTATCGTGTGAAATTGTCCAACTTCCTTCTAGAAGACAAACTAAAAGAACATCCCAAGGAATTTATCTTTCCTGCTCCAGGATACCGTCCTGGTATTCTCGAAATTAAGGCGGGGATTAGAAAACCGACCACGAAATTACCTTCGGTGGACATTGTCGTTGATGAATTACTTTGGTACTTTATTAACAATCGCCTTATACCAAACGACAAAGCTGGTGTTCGTTTGGGTACAGCAAATAAAAAGCCGTTTATTTCTTATCATGTAGGTTATGATATATTGCAAGTCATTTTATCGGTTCTTTCAAATATTAATACCATAGATACTAATATTCTTAACACATTAAAAGATCTAGATAACTACCTCCGTACAAAAATCAAAAAAATTCATTTTTCTCCAACTATCAATCATACATCTGAATTACTTTTCTTTGATAAGTTTCCTACAGCATTACCCCTTTTGAGAGATTATCTCAATAATTTACAAAAATCAAGTGTGTAATGTTAGTGTCAGTTAGGTGTTATAAATGTCGAAAAGAAGACAAAAATTAACCAACCAACAAAAAGAAGCTATTATTACTTATTCGGGGGATCGTGGTGTTCATATCCCTACTAAGTCTGATGATGATGAAAAAAGTTATCTGGATTTTTATTTACTATAACACTTGGTTTTCTCTCCTATTATGCCCTCTTTTATGCACTAATATCCCCATAATCGCTGATATTTTCCATAGATAATCGGAATATTTTCAGCTGCTGTATTACCATATTGCTGTCTGATCCAATAACGAACAATCTCATGAGCTTCACTTGCTTGTTTCGGAGTAGCAGGTCTTATCTCTGTATCGGGGTTTAAGAACTTGTTATTAATTGCCCAGACTGGTTCATAAGCAATGATCACATTTTGAAGTTGTTTTTCAGACACGCTTTTGAGGCTACCAGCTAACTGACTTTGATTAACTTCTGTAACACGGCCTTCAGCACGTTCTCTTGCAGTCTCACCAATACATAATACGGGTTTGAGGCCCTTTTCAATTGTTTTCAGGACTTTCAGGTTGATTATCTCATCTGTCTCCCCGAATATTCTCCGTCGTTCACTGTGACCCAGAATGATATATTCACAGCTTGCCTCAAGGCAAGAGAGAATGGAGGTTTCGCCAGTAAAAGCCCCTTGTTCGTGATAGTGGATGTTTTGGCTCGCAAGCTTCAAATTCGTCTTCGAAATGGTTTGTCCAACAGCATATAACGCATTGAAAGAAGGAGCAATGAATACATCAACTGATAGTATGTTATCTACCGCGTTACTAATTTCCTTAGCGATTGTTACAGCATCATGAACATGAGTGATCTGCATTTTCCAATTACCACCAATTACAAATCGTCGCATGGTTCATCCCTTGTAGTACATCAAACCGGAGTAAATTTTTCCTATGGATTGTGTCATTTCCATCAGATCACTAGTACTTTAAATTATTGTTCAGATGACTCTGTAAAGATAGAGAAACTTGTAAAATAGTTAAAACCTCTCTGAGAAGCTTCCTTTTAGTCTTTAGTAAGCTTACGACAGTGATATTATTTATGGTTTTGTTTAACTTTTTCTTTTTCGTAAGTTTCTGCGAATAATGGTAGCTCCCACTAAGATAAGAAAGATTCCTATTGGTTGCATACCGAAAGGTGACTCTTCGGATGTTATTGGGTTTAGAGGATGTTGTGTATTAATCGATTCAAGTTCAAAACCAGTGGTAAGTATCCATGTGCGATTGTCTTCGTCATACTCATACGTACAATCTCTGACGGTGATTCCCAGCGATTTTGATAAGAAAGACGTACGATTATTCTGACGGGTAGTATAATTACCTTCAAAAATTGACCCATTGTTGTCAATCCAAAATTCAATGAGTGTATGAGTTTCATTGATAGTAGTATGATTATAATAATTGTTCAAATAGGAGGACAAATCACCATCATCATAAAAACTCGTAGCATTGCTAATTGACAAATCACTTCGATAATCAGTCATTTTCCAACATTCAAATGTCCCAGCTGATGTCGTTATCGTCTCACTATCAATATTTGCGGACATAATCAACGAAACTTTCCCTGTAGAGGATAAAGGGTTTGTTCCCAAAATGTCTTGGCCAGGATCGTATTGAAAAGTATTTTCTACATTGTATGTAAGATTCCAAGTCTGAACTCCCTTGGTATAATCTTGAAGAATAAGGTTTGTTAGGATATAAGTTGAAGATCTCATTGTATGGTTATAATATCCCTCGATATTGCTAGTAAATTTTGACTCAGAATCCTTTCCAATGTAGTCTAAAGTATCGTTGGAATAATAGCAATTTTCTGAAACAAAACTGACATTCCAATTGCCAACATTGTAATTGAAGTTTTGGATACTAGAATGATTAAATACGTTATAGCCGTGAAAAGTGATTATTCCAACAATTTCAGAGTAAATGTCTTGTCCGTCATTTACGAGATCTGTAATGGTATAATTATCTCCAACTTGCCAAGAAAAAGTATTTTGATTATATACAACGTTGGATTTACACTCATATTTATCCTCTCGAAGAGTTGGGAATGTTAATAACACTAATACTAATGTAATACTCGTTAGTCCCAAAAAATGTTGGTAGGTTCGTCTTCGATGATGTTTCTTTCCTCCTTTATTCATATTCAGAACACACCTTAATGACTAGTAAGATTAAATTCACTAATTTAATGATGTTAAGCTTATAAGCTTATGTAAAACATAATTCATCTAGGGGAATTTCTAAAACCTCACATTCTAACTTTTTCTTCATGTACCGTAAATGAACTCCTTTTCTGTCCTTCAATAGTCTGAAAATATCTGGTTCTTGATTGGAAAATCTGTATCGTGATGAATCTGCAAGTTTAACGACAAATCGTCTCATGAATCATCTCTTATTATACAATAAATTCAGCGGTGAAATATTTCCTATGGATTATGTCACTTCCATCAGATCACTAGTGCTTTAAATTATTGTTCAGATGAATTTGTAATGATAGAGGAACTAATAAAATGGTTAGAATCTTTTTGAGAAGCTTTATTTTGGCATTTAACAAGCTGAAGGTTGTAATTCTGCTTCTATTTGCTATAATTATTTGTGGGACAATGATTTTTCACCTTTATTACTCCTCTTCGTTTGATTCCCAATTTACTGGGGATTTTATAGATTCAATTCTTGCTACTGTTGCCCTTTTATTATCAATGGAGGTTTTCAAGTTTCCTTATGAGGGGGAATTAATAATTAAACTGATTTACGTAATTTATCCGTTCTTAGGCCTGATTATTATAGGGATTGGAATTATTGAAGCAGGAATGGTTATTTTTACCTTTCGATACCGCTTAGATGCGTGGAATGAATGGATGGCGAATACGATGGATAATCACACAATATTGGTAGGGCTAGGGAATGTAGGAACAAGAGTTCTTAATGAATTGATGGAAGATGGAATAACTACAACGGTCATTACTCAGGAAAATGTCAAACGGACTGAATTTGTCGAATCGATCCAAAAAAATCCAGATATTGCATTAATTTACGGAGATGCTACTGAAAACGAAATTTTAAAACGCGCTAAT